>CAYQOG010000040.1:0-4286 GCA_964419095.1 Microcaldota archaeon | reverse complement strand
GTAATAAGTCTATATATGGAACTTATTTATAAGCCTTTCCAAGGAGAAGAGATTGACCATGACGAAGGTACTTATCCAGACGTACGGATGCACGCTGAACCAGGCTGACAGCGACATAATGGAGGCCGTACTGAACAGCAAGGGTTACGATGTGGTGCGAGGTGAGTATGAGCAAGGATCGGCCTACGATTACGTAATCTTGAATACGTGCACCGTGAAGAACCCAACGGAGCAGAAGATACTTGACAAGCTGAGCGGCTCGAAGGGCATGGGGAGCAGAATGGTCGTGACAGGATGCATGGCAAGCGCCAACAGTGATAAGATCTCAAAGCGAGCGCCCCTTTCCAGCATAGTGACAACGTCAAATGTGCATAGGATCGCTGATGCCCTTGCAGAGATCTCTTCGGGAAAGCAGGTAAATTACAATGACTATTTGCGCGTGGACAAGATCCCTTACCTGAATCCTAACGGTTCAGTAATAGCAAGGATCCCCATATCCGAGGGATGCCTATCCTCCTGCAGTTTCTGTGAGACCAAGTTCGCACGCGGCCCGTTGAACAGCTTTTCACACGAATTGATACTCAAGGCCATTGCATCGGCAGTTGTGAGGGGCGCCAAGGAACTAGAACTAACTTCTCAGGACGTAGGAGCGTACGGACTTGACAGAAAGACCAATATAGCAGAACTTGTTTCAGCTGCAACAGAGATAGAAGGCAATTTCAAGATACGAATAGGCATGTTAAACCCAGAGCATCTGGATAAGTACATTGATCGGTTAATTGACACGTACAAGAGCGAAAAGGTTTACAAGTTTATCCATCTTCCAGTCCAGTCAGGAAGCGACAAAGTGCTGCAGGAGATGAACAGGAATTATTCTGTCGGGGCTTTCAAGGGATTCGTCTCAGAATTGAAGGCAAAGGTCAATGACATAAGCATTGCGACAGACATGATAGTCGGATATCCTACTGAAACCGAAGATGATTTCTACAAATCAATGCGGCTTATTGAAGAGACGAGACTCAGCAGGATAAATATCTCGAAGTTCGGGGCGCGACCGCATGCGAAAGCATCGAAACTGCCGCAGCTGAGCAATGAGACCATAAAGGAGAGGAGCGCGACCATGTACAGGCTTGCAAGGCAAGTGGAAATCGAATCGCTCACCAAGGTAATGGGAGAGCGCAGAAGAGTTCTCATCACGGAAACCAAGAAGGGATCACTGCTTGCACGAGACCAGTCATATAGAGAGGTTGCAGTTCAAGGAAGTGGATTTAAATTAGGAGAGAGCATAGATGTTGAGATATTCGGAAATACGTCAGTATGCCTCCTTGGAAAGGCAGCAGGGATGAGGATTGCAGTCAACGCGTGATCATGTGTTCATATACCCGCAGATGTACAGGAAGCTGAAGAGAGGGCCGCAGGTCATCCTTCCGAAGGACATTGGAGCGATTATAGGCTTTTCGGGAGTCGGAAAGGAGAGCATATGCGTAGATGCAGGCACTGGAAGCGGATGGCTGGCAGTTAGCCTGGCAAGGATAGCGAAGACCGTCTACAGCTACGACACTCGCGAGGATTTCCTTGCAATTGCAGAGAAAAACAGGCTTATGCTGGGACTTGACAACCTGATATTGAAGAAGGGCGATGTCTCGAAGAAGATTGAGGAAAAAGAAGCGGATGTCGTGACTCTTGATATGCCTTCATCGGAGAAGGCACTCTCAAACGCGAAGAAGGCGCTCAAGCCGGGCGGATGCGTTGTTGGCTACCTGCCGCACATGGAGCAGGTCAAGGCCTTCGTGATGAAGCTGAATTCTCTGAAATTCATTGATGTTTACACAGTGGAAGTGAATGTGCGTGACATGCTTGTTAGGGAGGAAGGAGTAAGACCCTCTACAAAGGGAATCTGGCACACCGCATACCTTGTTTTCGCAAGAAAAGGAGAATAGGTCACTTGTCGATTTTAATCATGGCAAGGCTTGCAAGCATCGCCTCGAGCTGTATGCGGTCGTTGGCGCCCTCGACTATCCTGAAGTTGTAGTCGCCGATCATGCTTATCATCTTCAGTTTCAGCCTGTCTTCAACATCAAGGTTCAGGGCCTCCCTGTAGCATTGCAGCAGGATGTCCTCGCCGCTCATGCCGTGTGAGAGTACAAGCGTGTTGAGCTCCGTCCTCGCCTTTACAAAGTCTCCTGCAAGCGCATACTTGAGCATTGCTACTATCTCCTTGGGTCTCGCCCTCGCGGCTATCTCGTATATCTCCGTTTCCGTAACCTTCTTCTGCGATACGGCAGTGCTCTGCATTATGTTGGTGAGCTTCCTCAGGTCTCCTTCGCTCACATAAATAAGCGCTTCTATCGCCTTGGCGTTCACTTCCAGGCCTTCGCTCTTTGCCACCCGCTCTATGTACACCTTCATCTCTTCCTCTTTCAATGGCTTGAAACGCAGAACGACACATCTGCTCTGTATAGGTTCGATTATCTTGCTTGCGTAGTTGGCGCTGAGTATGAATCTCGTGGATGTGGAATACTTCTCCATCGTTCTCCTGAGCGCATGCTGCGCTTCGGATGTGAGCGAATCTGCCTCGTCTAGGAAGATTATCTTTACCATGCCCCCCGAGAGAGGTATTGTCCTTGCAAAGTCCTTGACCCTGCCCCTAATTACGTCTATTCCCCTGGTATCGCTTGCGTTGAGCTCGAGGAGCGACTCGTTTATCTGGTTGCCGTAGAGTTCCTTCGCAAGCGCTATCGCGGAGGTGGTCTTTCCCACTCCAGCGGGACCCGAGAAGATCATGCTAGGGAAGCTTTTTGCCTTGACAAATTCTTTTAACTTGTCAACGATGGCATTCTGGCCTATCACGTCGCTGAGGTTTGAGGGCCTGTACTTTTCAGTCCAGGGTTTATCAAGTATCTCCATGTTAATCGCATCAGATAAGTAGCATATACCTATGAACTGATAACTATTTATTCTTTTATTATGACAAGACATTCATGTCTGATAAAGAGAAGAAATGGAGGATCATCAGCCATAAGCTTGCGCTTGACACCACGGTCATCAAGGTCTACGTTGACAAGGTGCGCCTTCCCAACGGGGCAGTGATAAATGACTATGTGGTGATAAAGCAGCCTCGCTACGTAAAGGTGGTCGCACTTGACGAGAAGAAAAGGCTGATAATGACCAGGGAGTACAGGCATGGGCCAAGAAGATACATCTGGGAGCTTCCTGGCGGCTTCATAGACAAAGGCGAATCGCCAATGGAAGCCGCCAAGCGCGAGCTCGCGGAAGAGACGGGATACACGAAAGGCAGGTTCAGGTATATGGGTTTCGTAGCAGATTTCAGGTCTCCCAACTTTCAATCAGGCCATGTTGTACGGGCAGATAACGTGCATGGGCTCAAGGAGCAGAAGTTTGACGGATTTGAGAGCATCTCCACAGTAAAGCCCATTCCGTTGCCCGAGATAAAGAGGATGATTCGCGAGCACAAGATAGTAAGCAACACCGTCCTCTCCTCCATGACGATTGCAGGCATCTTCTTTTAGTATGCAGGGGAGATTTAGCAGCGCATCCAAAACATATCTTGGTCTAAACTACTTTTACCATGTCATTATCAGCCATAGCCTTGAATCCTCCATCGCGCGTTAAAAGAAGCTGGCCGTTTGACAGGGAGATGCCCGCTATCAATATGTCATTTTCATTTGCCATTTTTCCTTGGGCCTTTAGGTTCCTGTATATCTTGGACGCCTCTTCTACGGCGTGCCTGTCCAGAGGGTATATTTTCATTGCAGACAAGAACTCCTCTGCCATCTCCCTTTTAATAGTATCGGAGTGCTTCAGCAATTCATATTCGCTTATCACAGTAGTTGAAAGTTTCTCCTCGTTCGCGTATGAATTTATTAAACTGACAACGCCTTTCTCTCCTTTCAAGTAGTCTATCAGTATGCTCGTATCCAGACATACCACAGTATCACCACTTAAATTCACGTCCGTAGTTTGTTTCCCTCTCCTTCGCTATGATCTTCTTTAGTTCGTTCAATTTCTTGCTGTCTTTCTTAAGCGCTCCGGCAAACTTCATGATTCTTTTACTGTCCTTGCTTATGCCTACGGTTTCTCTTATAAACTCGGAGAAGCTCTTGTCCCCCTTCCTTTTGGAAAGCTCTTCGTACACATCATTCGACACAGATATCTGCCTTGACATAGCATCACGTATGTATACATATGTATCGATATATTAATAAGCCTAACGTTCCACTTTTGGTTATTAATTGAGTGTGCAGGGGGAGAGATTTGAACTCTCG
>CAYQOG010000039.1:0-6177 GCA_964419095.1 Microcaldota archaeon | reverse complement strand
TTAATACTGAAATGAAGTACTTGCGACTTTCCTGCTCGGGATTAGAAAGTTTGAATTTTTCTCTGATTATGACCCTGTTGAATTCGTTAATTATAGGAAGAGAGGAAACGCTATCGACTTTGCCGCTCATGGCTGCCCGGATTAGCCTTCTGGGTTTACCTATGTAGAGCACTCCGGAGATCAAGATGTTCGTATCTAGCACAATCCGTATCATAAAGTGGCACGCTATAAGCCGTGCCTGTGCCTTGCGATTTCCCTAGAAACATCCTCCTCAGTCAATTTACCGTATTTCTTGTTCCTTTCCTTAGCCGTTCTGCCTATCTCGGCCCAAATCTCCTTAAGTTCTGGCATGCCCAGCTTTTTCATTATTATTGTGTCTTTATCGCCAAAGACTATAAGCCTGTCCTTTGGCTTCAGCTTCAGCCGCTCGCGTATGTCCTTGGGTATGACTACCTGGCCCTTTACACTCATCACTGTTACTTCTTCGGCCATATTATCTGTAATATATTCTTACTTTCTTACTTATAAGCCTTTCTGTCAGTGTCCCGTGACTATCTTCTTCGCCGCATTGTAGAGCTTCCTGCTCGTCTCTGACATGCTTGCATAGCCTGAAAGCACCGACCTTGTTATCGGCATTGGCACGCCCAGCCTCGTGGCCTCATCGGCGGCCCAGAGCACTGTGCCAGAGACCTTGGGCTCAGAGGCATCGCCCTCGAGGCCTTTAGCATTGACCTCTTCTATTGCTGCCATCATCTCCCCGTTTATCGGAGGCGCTGCGACGAAGAGTCTGAGCGCCTCTTTCTTATTGAATTGGCCGTCGAAGTTCTTGACTATGGCGTCGAGCAGTTCCGTTGCTTCTATATACGCGGGATTGACAGCGTAGAATATAACGTTGTGCACCAGCTTCGCTATCTGGCCGGATCCGCTGCTGCCCACGTACCCATAGGTCCTGTCGCCCGAGAGTACCTTGAATATCTCCTCTGTCCTCTCAAACGCCTTCCTCTCGCCTCCCACCATGAGCGATACTCCTTTCATAACGTCAGGAGGACCGCCTCCGAATCCGACGTCAAGATAGAATATAGAGTTCTTTCCCAATACCTGCGAATTCGATATCGAGTCTATGTAAAGGGAATTTGACGCGTCTATGACTACGTCATTCTTTGTCAGAATCTTCGAAAGCTCTTCGATTACCCCGTTTGTTATCTTGCCTCCGGGAAGCATCATCCAGACAACCGCATCGCCCTTCTTCTGCATCTGCACGAACTCCTGCATGTCCTTTGCCATCCTCACCCTCTCCTGACCCTTGAACCTGTCCATTTTCTCGGGGCTCCTGTCATACAGTACCAACGAAAAGCCGCTGCGATGGAGGTTCTGGGCGATGTTGCCGCCCATGTCTCCTACCCCTATTATCCCTATCTCTCTTGGCATAGAATCATCAGTGGATATGCTCGCTCGCTCCTTATATAATTTTGCGCCAGACTATTATGAATAGGTTTTAGTAGATGAAAGCGAAGCTCAAGCCGAATATCTGCTACATTGCCGGCCTTACCAGGAGGGCGTTGGACAAGAATGCAGTAGGAATAGAGACGGGAATAGGCGAGATAGCGCAGCGGTTTGCGGAGATAGCCGTCAAGGAGCTCAAGGTGCTGCCAAGCAAGATCCTAGTGGAGGAGAGAGATGGCAGGAGGCTCGTATACTTTTACCATTCGCGCGTAGCAAGGCAGCTTGAGGAGATACGTTCGCGTGAGGACAAGCTCTTCAAGGCACCCACGGAATTCTCGATTAACTACCTTGCTGGCATAGTGGACGCATCGGGAAGATTCTCAAAGCAAGGCATATACATCGATGGGCTTACCCCGCAGGATGAGGTGATGCTAGCGAACCTTGGCATACATACAAGAAATGGAAGGGTTTCGAACATAAGCACTCTACTGGAATTGGTAAAGGGAAAAAGCGTTATTGTCAGAAATCAGAAATAGCAGATTAAGCTGTAAGATCTCTTGCTGCAGCTTTAATGCTTGAGTTAAAGTTTCCGGTACTAACAGTACTAAGGATCCCTGAGACAATTTCCTCCTCTTTGTCAGGGATATACCTGCGAAGCTCCTTTCTAACTGTGGCGACAAGCTCTTGGAGAGATTCAGGATCACCGTAATAATTCTTAATCGTGGCGTCCAGATCGTGGTAGTCATGTTTGTCTCCATTTGCTGCCATTCTTGTCTGCCATGTCTGGTATTTCATGATGATAAATTGAGGCCTGCTCACAACATCAAAGCTTATCCCTTCACCGAAGCTATATACCTCTGATCTAGCGAGTATGGCACTTATAGGTATGCCGTTTACGTCCTCTCTTGGCACGAAGCCATTTACTGAAGAAACGTATCCAGGGTAGTATGTATCAATCTCCAGTCCTTTGTTTTCCCACTTGGTGTCCTTTAGGACAGTTGCGATTGCAGGGCTATGATATACAAGTTTTACCCTGCCTGCTGTACTAGGATCCCTATCGAGCTGAAAATATACCCCATCAGAGCCAGGTTTAGTTGGAAGGTCCCCGTATTGATTGACTGTAGGCTTGTTACTTATCACAATGTCGAGGTCGTGCGTAAGTCTGTCTTCTCTTTGATTGATTATGCTGTTAGCCCTGCCTCCGAGTATTACTACTTTGCTATCGAAAGCTACGCTCATGAATACTACTGCATTATGCACATCCCTTAGAGGAACATTCACTTTAGGCATGTCCTCAGGCTTTAGTTCTTTACGAGGTCTAACCGCTCTTGTTGCCATATGATCTAACCGTCTAAAACTCAGCGTTATTTCTTGATATAGATAACGCATCCGAGATATTTAAAGATGATGAATTATGCCAGTTTATTAACATAGGTTTGTTATTATGTAACATAAATACTAGTGGCTCACGCTTATTGTGGTGCCCTTCAGCTCTCTCCTGCCACGCCTTTTGCATAGGAGAATATGTAGTAATATCTTTTTAAGCCTAATGTCCTATTTAGATTGGTGCAAGGATGCTTCTGGGGATAAAGAGGATTTATGAAAAGGTGGAAGTGACCGACGGCATGCGCATCCTCGTTGACAGGCTCTGGCCACGCGGAGTGAAAAAATCAACGGCGCACATAGACAAGTGGATGAAGGAGGTGGCGCCTAGCAACGAACTGCGGCTATGGTTCAACCACGAACCTGAGAAGTGGGAGGAGTTCAGGAAGAGGTACGAGGCGGAGCTGGAAGGAAACAAGGCCTTGGAAGAACTTGTCGCGCTTGCAAAAGGCGGCGATGTTACGCTTGTATACGCGGCGCAGGACACTGGGCGCAACAACGCAGTTGTGCTTTCTGAAACGGTGAAGAGGAAACTCGGCTGATCAGATCTCTATCTTCTTCAGCTCGAGCTTGTTTACCTCGGCTATGTTCTTTATGCTCTTTTCCGCTTCCTGCTGGAACCTGCTGTCGAGCAGCGTCTTGACGAATGCCTCCGTATCCATGCTTGCGGCGTACTGCTTCAGGAAGTCGGACATGGCCTTCCTTATGGCAGTCTTCTTTGGAGTGGCTATCTTGTTGCTCGTCATTATTAGCAGCTTGAGCGTGAAAGGCTTCCCGTTCTTGTCCTTGAGGTCGTCCTTGGTGTATATCGCGCTCTGGCCCCTCTTGACCAGTGAGTGTATGTAGCTGTAGGTCTGCTCCATCGATGCTAGGCTTGTATGCGCAACGTCGCCGTTGGCATCAATGATCTTCATTGCTATAGTTATGAATGAGTGCTCAGGCTTGTGGGTTACCCAGGACATGTTGACCTTCATGACCCTGCCGATCATCGCTTTCTCGTCGGCTCCTGGAATCTCGCCTATGACCACATCGCCGAAGATGCCGGGCGCGTAGATGTTGAACCACTTCTTCGCCTTCCATTTCTCCACTGCTTTTTGCACTGCCATTTGATTATCCCTTTATCAGCAGCGCGACCTTTGCAGGTTCATATTTCCAGTCTCCAGGGAGCGCGCCGCTGCGCTTGTAGTACTTTGCAAGCCTCCAGATCTTCGATTCTATTCTTATCAATCTGGTCTTGTTGTGAACGTCGTTGTGGTTCTTGTCAAGATGTCTCCTGAGTATGGTTGCCCTCTTTAGAAGGTCGAAGAAGTCTTGAGGGAACTGCGGCGAATAGCCCTTCTCCTTGAGTATTACGCCAAGCCTCTTTCCATAGAGCTGTTTTACATACGGAAGCTTCTGCTCCTGCTTGAGCTTAAGTCCTATGAGCGCCTGGTGGGTGCCCTGCTTTGCATATGCGACTATTGCCTCGCCGATCTGCTCTTTTGTGCCGGTGAAACCGTCAGGCATTGAGCCGAACTCTACCTCCGGCTTCCTCGACTTGGATTTGCCATGTCTGCCCGTATGCATTCTTGCCATTATACCACGAAGATTTCAAATATTTGCCGCCTTTAGAAGAGAGATTGCTTCAGACTTCCTATTGAAGGGCAATATTTGCATAGTTATATCAACAGATTAGTATTTAAAGCTTATTTTTACTTCTTAAGGCTTATTTTCAGGTCAGTTCCGGGAACCTCAATCTCTCCTTTCCCTTTTGATATCTTCTTTATGTTCATTGCGCCCTTGATGTCCTCCTCTCCTGCGGCCAAGTCTCCTTCTATTACAAGCTCGTTCATCTCGCCGTTCAATGCCAGCCCGTTGTTGTGCTTCCAGGGCCTGACAACCGCGACTATCTTCTGAACCCTGTCTCCGTTGTTGAGGGCAGATTCGTCGAACATTTCCTCTTCGTATTTAGGCCAGTCCGAGAGATGTATCGACTTGTCCTCCTCTTCGGGAGCATACAGGCTTTGGTATATCTCTTCTGTTGCGTATGGCATGAAGGGTGCCAGCATCTTGATTACCATGAGGAAGGTCTTCCTCAAGGCATAGCTTGCCGATGCATCGTTGTTGTAGAAGCGGTACTTTATGAACTCGAGGTAATTGTCGCTGAAGAACCAGAAGAAGTCATCGGCAACCCTTCTCGCTCCGGCATAATTGTACTCCTCAAAATATTGCGTTGCCTCCTTCGCGGTGGCCATTGCCTTGGAAAGTATCCATGAATCGATTACGTTTGAAAGGTTCTTCTTTGCCTTCTTTTCAGATACTTTTTCCACGAACTTAGCAACATTCCATAGCTTGTTTATCAGGCGTGTACCCGTGATCACGTCCTTCTCCTGGAATGAGGCATCGTCGCCCAATCTTGAAAGGCTTGCCCAGTATCTGAGCGGATCTGCACCGAACTTCTCAAGGAGGGGTATAGGGTCTATCAGGTTCCCTGCGGACTTGTGCATGGGCTTGCCGTGTGGATCAAGCGCATGCCCGGATATCATTGCATTCTTCCAAGGAAGCTTCTTTGCATGGAAATATCCCTTTACAATAGATGTGAAAAGCCAAAACGAGATTATATCGTGCGCCTGCGGCCTCAAGGACATGGGGAAGATCTCCTTTGAGTAATCCTCGCCGCCTTTCCATTTCGAGTTTATGAACGGGGTCATCGAAGATGTTGCCCATGTGTCGAGTATGTCTTCCTCCGGAATCAGGTCTGCGGACCCACACTTCAAGCACTTGTAGCCTGGCTTGTCCTTCAGAGGATTTACCGGCAGGTCTTTCTCTTCTGCGAAGACTGGTTCCCCGCACTTGTTGCAGTACCATACAGGGAACGGGATTCCGTAGTATCTCTGCCGTGATATCGACCAGTCCCACTGCAGCCCGTTGACCCAGTTGTCGTACCTTACGTGCATGTATTCAGGATGCCATGAAAGCTGGTTGCCGAGCGCTATGAACTTCTCCTTGAGGTCGAGATACTTTACATACCACTGCTTCTTGACAAGGAATTCTATTTCTGTGCCGCATCTCTCGTGCACGTTGACGCTGTGCTCTATCTCCTTTTCAGAGACAATGAAACCTTTTGTCTTCAGATCCTCGATTATCTTGCTCCTTGCTTCCCTTATCTTGAGCCCGCCGAAATATTCTGGAAGCATCTTGCCTCTATCATCGATTATTATCTTCAATTCGAGGTTGTAGGCCTTGTACCACTCTATGTCCGTAAGGTCTCCGAACGTGCAGCACATGACTATGCCAGTGCCCTTTTCTGGGTCAACGCGGGAGTCAGCCTTTATCTCGACTTCCTGACCGAATATAGGTACTTTGACCTTC
>CAYQOG010000038.1:0-6477 GCA_964419095.1 Microcaldota archaeon | reverse complement strand
CATGAGATTGACAAGAGCATAGATCTCGCTGCGGATCCAAGGAACCTCCAATGGGCTGACGCTGAGAAAATAATAAAGGCGATAAAGCAGGTAAAGTGGATAGCTCCGGATCTCGATTCTCTTTCAACAATAGGAGAGAGCCAGATTGAGATTGCCGTAAAGAACATACTCAACCCCCAGTTCCAGGCCGTGATAGAGCGCAAGCCCAAGGTCTTCAGGGGCGGCATACCTTTCGTCGTGGAAGCATGCATAGCCTATGGCGGCGATGCAGGAAGGGTCACACCAGAGGGAGCAAAAGGCAGCATACTGAGGTTTGCGAACAAGGTGCCACTGCTCTTCGACGGATCGAGCTGCGCAATAACCGCAGCCGTAAACGGAATAGAGTGGAAGAGGTACGCAATAGACAACTTCGACGAGCAGCCGGTGAGCGTCTTCGTGAACGTGTCAAGCGTCTATATTCCCTACTCTGGAGTTGGCAAGCAGGCGATTGCGCAGGAGGACGAGATAATAGACGAGATAAAACTTGCCGTGCAAGACTGCGGAAGGGCGCTGCAGCGCCACATAAGCGGAATGAGGAACAAGGAATTGAAGGAAACGAGGATGAATGCGCTGATGAGATACGTGGATCAGATGTCCACAGACCTGAGCGACGTGACAGGCCAGAACAAGGAGCCGATAAAGAAGGCGCTGGTCATGCTTATTGAAAGCAGGTACAAGGACATAGACGACCTGGAGGATAGGGCGGAAGATCCAAAGGAATCGTCTAAGGCAAAAGCTGCGGAAGACGAAGACTCAGATGATTAACTGGTCCATGTGGTCCGTGTCAATGAGCATAATATACGAGTACTCTATGCCCATCTTCAAAAGCTCTGCTTCTTCACCATATGAATTGTACAGTTCTCCAAGGAAGTCGAGGCGCTGCACCTCTGAGAGGAATACCACATATATCCTGTAGGCATTGTTCAGCGCAAGGTCCTTCATCCCGGATATCGATGAGTAAATAACCACGTGAGCCTGCGCCCCCCTCTTCGTTATGATCATGTCCACATGCCCTTCAGCATCAAGGTCGGTGAAGAGCATCGCATTCGAGACGCAGTAATCCCTCAGCTTCCTGAATATGGTGAGGTATTCTATGTCATGATGGGATTCCGCTATCCATCTCGAAGGCGCATAGTGGTAGCTGCTCATCACAAGCGCCCCGGAACTTACGAGCCTGTTGAGCACGGCGTTTGTATTCTGCAGCGTCACTGCTATTGGAACGTTCTCATACCTTATGTTCGTGCTTATCCCGGCCTTTATCTCCTCGGCAGTTAGCGGCATGTACTTCCAGTGGTACGAGTAATTGACGGTATCGAAGATGCTCAGCACCGAACCCTTGTCCGTCTTTAGCTTCACCTTCTTTGTAGGAGGCAGGTTGGGCACGTCGATGAAGTAATCGTCCTGCGTAGGCGCCTTGAGTATCACGTTGAGCAGGAGTATTACCGCTGCTGAGATCCCGAATTCTATGTAGAGGGGAGGTATGGTTATGCCTGCAGGCTGTATGTATCCTGATTGGTATACATAGGTTGTGCCGAACATGCCGAACTCGAAATTCTTGGCGCCGTACTGCTCCACTGCTCCCGCAGGAAGCGTGTATGATATGGTTCCGTTCTGCGTGTATCCGCTCTGCGGATAAGCGCCGTCTATGCTTACCGTATAAGAGACGTTGTAGAGCAGCAGATGGTTGCTCAGGACCCTGAACTCGAAGGAGCTGTTCTTGAAGTCGAGGAGCATAGGCTCTATCGTGACATTGGAGACGTGGAAGAGGGAAGCGGTGTATGTGAGCGAATTGAGGTCCTGCAGCTCGGCTATGTAATAGCCGCTCGGTATCGTGAAAGAGTAATAGTGTATTATAGTAAAAGGCTTGCCGTAGAATCCTATGGGCAGCGATCCGAAAGAGTCACTCGAGAGATTCACTATTGTGAGGTGGAAAGAGGTCTGCTGGTTCAGCCCGTTCGCGCTTGCCACCGTTACCGGGAGAGTCTGGGTCTCCCCGAATTCACCTGGCATGCTCACCTCTCCCTGATTCAGGAAAGTCGGGGAAAACTGGATCTGGCTTTCCGCATATGCGGTTGGATTGTATACGTAGACGCGCACCAATGCATATGAATTCCTCAGCTGCCTGTTCACGCTCTGCGTTATGTTGATCGAATAGTTTATCTGCTGCAGGAGCGTCACTACCGGCAGCGATCCGAAGGCAATGGCATTGGTTATGTTCATCTGCGCATAGCCGTACGCTATCCTATTGATCCAGAAACGCGAGTCTATTACAGTCGCAATGTCCTGCGAGAAGGAGCTTACGTTCTTCCATCCCGCGGCAGGATAGTTGCTCATGGCGATTATCGTTCCGTTGCCTATGTTCACGGAGGTGACATTCTCGAAGACCGCGCCGCGGAAGAATCGGAAGGTGGGACTTTTGAACTGCATGCTTGGTGCCGTGACATTGGTTATGTTTCCTGAGAACGGAAGCGTGAGGACCGATGAATTGTTCAGTATCGCAAGGGTCTTGGGAGGCGTTATGAAGATATCATCGCCCACTCCCACGGACGTCGAGAAGTTTCTGCCTGCAAATATCACATAGTCGCCTTTCGCGAGCATGTCGAGAAGAGTCTCGTTGCCCGTGAGGCTGCTCCCTGCATAGGAGGAGCTGGGCAGCAGGCTTGCAGGTATCAGCCCGGAGGCTATTATTACTATGGATCCCGCAGGTATGGAGCTCATGTTCTCCAGATTCACCGTCCTGAAGCTTGTGTTGTTGAGAAGCAGCCCTCTTCCGCCAAGCGCGCTCCTCAAGGAGCTCGATAGTGCAGCGTTCTGGAAGCACTGCACGCAGTAATTGACGGCGCCGATAAGCGTGTCCACGAGGTATATCCTCTCCACCGGCCTTCTCGTATACAAGGAGAGCGAGGCGTTGATCCCTGTAACATTGGCAAGCCTGTAGCCCAGGAGCGCGTAGTCCACCAGATCCTGGGAGTTATTGTACGTAAGCAGATTGTTCTTCTCCACGGAGATGTTTCCCGCTATTGATCCTGCAATTCTGTGGGCTCCGTTCAGGTTAAGCGAGCTGATGGAAGCTATTATGTAACTCGCCATGATCAGGATTACCAGAGCTACGGCAACTATGACAACCAGAGCGATGCGCACAGTGCGATTCATTCAAATCAAACCAGGCTATGCCCCTTTCTCCCCGCTCTTCAGCAGGTACTTGTTGATAAGGCCCTGCAAGGTCCTGGATATCGCATTTGACTGGTCGTTGACCTTCTTGACCAAAGTGTAGGCCTTGATGTACCTGAACTTCTTGTTGATTGCTACTGAGTAAGGCATCTCTATTCCTTCAACGCGAGGTATCCCTGCGACACCATCTTATCAAGTATCTGCTCCACTCTCGGCTGCACAAGGTTGTAGGTCTTGGCGAACTCGCCCACGTCTATCGTGCTGTTGTGCACCTCTATCCAATCCGAGATCATGGCCATGAGAGTTGGATCGGAATACTTCTGCAGCGCATCGAGCTCGACCTTGAGCATCTTGTTCTCCTCGTTGAGCTGGCTTGACTGCACCGTGAGATTCCTGTTCGATGCGCTCAATTCGAGGTTAAGCCTCTTGAGCTCCCTGTATTCGGTGAGCTGCGCATCGTACTTGTTGAACAGGCTGGTGTAATTCTCCGACAGGCCTTTCAACAGGTCGTCCATCACCGAGTCTACATACTGGTAGAATCGGGATTCGCTTATGCGGTATGAATCGGCGAGAATCGAGAGCACAGAGATCAGGTCCTTGATGACAAGGGCGCGCCTCATCCTGTCGCTTACGTCAGGAGGTATTGAGTATGTGACCGCTACCGAGTCCTTGGCTATGCTTATCATGTAGAAGAGGTACGGCTTCTTGTTTATGTTCCTGCTTTCCACCCTTGCGAGCATGAGCCTGCCGCCCTCTATCTTTGCGGAGTAGAATGGTATCTGCGAGACCTTTGCCATGGCCTGCTCCAGCGTGCCGTCAAGGCTCCCGCTGAAGGAGATTTCCTCGACTTTCGGTATTGTTATTGCCTCCTCAGCCATGCCATCCACATTCGATTTAGATATTGCGATAGGAACTTTCTTATACTTGTGGCTTGCTCTCAGATTTCCAGTGGCAGGAGCGATTCATGCCCTGCTTTCCCGGGCTGCTCCCTCCCTGCCCTTTATCTCAACATCGGGCATGTAGTTGAAAAGGGAGAAGACGAAGAAGAGCGCCAGCACCCCAAGCGTAAGCAGCAGCGTATACGCATTGAAGGAGACCAAGTTGCCTATTATGACGAACAGGACGCCAAGGGCTATGTAGAGATTCCTCCTTGTCGTGAACTTGCCCCTCGCCTTCTTGTACACGGGCCAGTCCTCCTTGCACACGACGAGCCTGTTGTCCTTCGCATCCTTTGTAACGTTCTTCTTGAACCAGCGTATCATGTCGAGCACCTTGTCCTCCTTTATCGGTATGCCCGGTTTCTCCTTCCCGCAGATTATGCACACTACCTTGCTTGCCATTTCACCACTAGTCCACGTTCAGCTCCACTACCTTCCCGTAAGCCTCGTTTATCCTCTGCTCGTCGAGCATGTTGAAGAGGTCTGTTATGGTCACATCGTCGAAGCCAAGCCTCCTCAATATATTCTCAGTGTCAGTGGGAGTCACCCCATACCTGTGCAGCATGCTGACAAATGCAAGGGCGTTTATGTGCTTGTGCGTCTTGTTTATCTGGTTGAGCATCTCGTCTATGTTCTTCGTACTCACACTGAATGCGGAGAGTATCTTCTCAAGCTTTATGCGGTTTATTACGAAAGTATTGGCCATACTACCACTTCAGGAGAACGCCCTCGTTATCGTCACGTCCATCATCTTCATGCTTCTTAGGAATAGGACAACTGTCTCACGCGGTACGCCCTTCTTCATCATGAGCTGGACCAGTTCCCTTATGTCTATGATCCGCTCCTTCTTGTCCAGGTCGCCGAATATGGAGAGTATTGTGTCCGAGCTTATGCCAGCCTCTATGAACTTCGAGTTTACGTCTATCCTCTCAAGATAGTACTCCTTCTGTATGCTCACGTCGGCAAGCTCAGATGTGGTCAGTATGTCTGCTATGTTTATCGTATACACGTCAAGAGGCTCCTCTCCCACTATCCTGTCGAGAAGGAAGATGTCAGGGAACTGCACCGCCGCGTGGAAGGACATATCGAAGGCCGCCTGCCCCACCCCGAATTTCCCTATTGCGGTCCTTATGAAATTGGAGAAGTTGAGCGATCCCTGAAGGTAGTTCATGAACTTCTCGAATCTTATCCTCAGCATGACCGTTGTGCCCACGTTCGAGAATATCGCCTCGTTCACGTCGGTAGGATTCTGCGAGGCTACTATCAGCCCGAACTGGTACTTCCTGCCTTCTCTGACTATTGTTATCGCATCACTCCTGTCGTCGCTTGCGACCTTCCATGCCTCGTCAAGGACGACTATCGCCTTGAGGCCCTTGCCGCTGCTCCATCCCTCGGACCTCATCTTCTCCTTCAGTGTCTGGAGTATGAACATCGCCGCGAGGGCCCTGAACCTCTCGTCAGGAAGGCTCGATAGGTCAAGAGCCACGAGTCCTGACGATGCAAGCTTGCCTATGTCTATCGTTGACTTCTTCGCGAAGTAGTCCTCTCCCTCCCTCGTGAACTGGCGCAACCTGTAAAGGGCATTCTCAAGCTCGGCAGGGTATTCGTAGGAGCCGTCCTGGAGCTTCTCCTCAAGCAGCGTAGTTACTTCCTTGAGCGTCGGCGCATCCCTTCCCTGGTCCGGGAATTCGGAGAGTATGAAGCTCGCGTTTACGTATGCCTGCTCCATGGCCTCCGTGGTGAGCCTTCTCTGCTCTGGGTAATCCCCTATATCTGTGAGTATGTCCAGTGAATTCATTATCTGCTTGACTCTGTCTATGGGCTTCATGCCGGACAGGTCCATGATGTTTATGTAGTCCCCTTTCGAGAGCGCTATTATGCTCCCTCCGCTCTGCTTGACCCAGTTCTTGTACTCACCTGCCCAGTCGATTATTATCGCATTGGTATTCCAGATGTAGCTGCATCGGATCAGGAAGGTCTTCACGAAGAAGCTCTTTCCCGCTCCCGTTATTCCCACTACTGCAAGGTGCGGGTTGGTAAGGGTTGCGAAGCTCCATGTGAAAGGAACGCCGAAAAGCTTCGTTGTGCCTATGAATATCGAGTCGGTGGGATCGTTAAGCAGGAACTCGTAAGGAGGCTCCGGGGGCCTGCTCAGGAAGACCCTCTTCGAGAGCTCGTTGCTCATTATATTCTGTATGCGCACCAGTGACATGATCTCATTGCTCCTTGAATATTATTAAATCAGTAAAGGTCATTTCTGCACCTGGAACATCTTGAATAGCTCGCCCGGAGACGGGATCTTGTAGTCGAACTCGTGCAGGAAGTGGAC
>CAYQOG010000037.1:0-6971 GCA_964419095.1 Microcaldota archaeon | reverse complement strand
CTTGTAGAGAAAATCTATAAATACTACTATGGCAAATTTCTAGATGGAAAAAAGAAGTGTGGCGGCGAAATGACAATGAGATGGAACGGAGTAAGAATAACGCCCGCAAGGCAGACGCTCGGCGGCGAAGTAAGGGGCGACGTCCAGCACGCATTCGGCCAGCAAAGCAGGGATTCGCTCAGAACTCGTCTTGAAAGATTCTTGGACAACCATCACTCACTCTCCGATTCCGACATGGAAATGCTGGTTTCAAGCAGGCGAATGGTGAAAATGCTTGTAGAAACCGCGGTCATGAGCAACGAGGAGATATATTTCGGGATCATGCGCCAGGGAGGCATACCTCCATATATACACGAATACCTGCGTGCAGTGAGGGACGGGAAGCCAATAAAGACAATGCCGAAACTCGAGGGAGGAAACGAGCACGTGGCCGCCATGTCGCTGCAAATGCGCAGGAGAGATGCAGCACGCATAATAGCTACGGATCTAGTCGTAATAGCGACCGGCAGATTGGCAGAAATAAGGCTGGACGGCGCCCTGCCTGCGCTCAGGGCCATTTGCGAAAAGGTTCCAAACGCAATGCATTACGTTGACCATGCGCATCAGCGCGAGCTCCTTGAAGGGCCTATAAACGTTGATGCGCTCCGTTCAGCAAGAAGGCCGCAGCAGTAAGCGCAACCTAATTCAAGGGAACGGGCCAGCGAAACAGTTAAATGTTTCTCCAAAGAATAGCTAGTGCCGTGTTGTCATGCCTGACGAAGACTTCAATGTAACCGCATACGAAGTGCAGGGGGAGGTGGATTACAACAAGCTCATCGAGAGATTCGGGATAAAGCCGATAGACAGGGAGATGGAAAAGAGGATAAAATCCGATGCCGGCGAGCTCCACTACATGATAAGGAGGGGGATATTCTTCGCGCAGCGCGACCTTGACTGGCTTCTCGGCGAATATGAAAAAGGAAACAAGTTCTACGTATACACGGGCATAGCTCCATCAGGGAGCATGACCATAGCGCACCTCATACCTTTCATCATGGCGCAGTGGCTGCAGGAGAAATTCAATGCTGAGGTGCTGATACAGATACCTGACGAGGAAAAATTCCTCGCGAAGAAGGATCCAAGCCTGACATTGGAGAAGATACACAAGCTTGCCTACGAGAATGCGCTCAACATTATGGCATTGGGGTTCGACCTCAAGAAAACGCGCATAGCCCTTGACACCGAATACGCCGGCAAGTTCTACAAGCAGGCAGTGAGAATCGCAAAGCACATAACATTCTCCATAGTCAAGGACGCGTTCGGCTTCACAAGCGAGACCAATGTGGGCACGATATTCTACACGAGCATGCAGGCGGTGCCAGCCTTCATAAAATCAGTAGAGGCAGGAAAGAACATACCGTGCCTGATTCCTCTGGGAGCGGACCAGGACGTCCATTTCAGGGTGGCAAGGAATGCAATAGGGAAACTGGGATACTACAAGCCTGCGATAATGCACGCGAAGTTCCTTCCAGGGCTGAAAGGCGGCCCGAAGATGTCATCCAGCGACCCCGAAAATACGATATACGTAGATGACCCCCCTGAGACAGTGAAAAAGAAGGTCAACAGGGCACTAACGGGCCAGCAGGCTACTGCTGAGTTGCAGAAAAAACTTGGCGGAGATCCCGACAAATGCTCCGTATGCCAATATTACAGATTCATCTTCGAGCCTGATGATGCCAGGCTTGCAAAGATATTCGAGGCAGAGAGGAAGGGAACCATGCTTGCAGGAGAGCACAAGGCGGACCTTGCAAAGACGATCAATGCATTCCTGGAAAACCACAGGAAGAGGAAGGAGGCAATTAAAGGAAAGATGGAGAGCGTCATGCTCAAGGCATAATTTTATATATACATATGCGCATATGTATACTATGACCAAGATAATATCCCTAACAAACAATGTCTATGAGAAGCTAAAGAAGGTAAAAGGTACAAGGTCTTTCTCACAAGAAATAGACGAGCTTATAGATAAGGCAGATCAAAAAGGAGACGTCAAGAGTTTGAGGGAATTCGTGGGTGTCTGGAGCAAGGAGAAAGGCGAGCGGCTTAAGAAAGAAATCGAAATAAGCAGGAAGAACGCAAAACCAAGGCAATTCCATGATATTGGATACTAGTATTCTTATAGACGTACTCATTGATAAGGACTCAATGCAGCAAAAATTGGAAAAGATAGGAGAAAAGGCAACAACAACAGCAGTGAACAGATACGAACTTCTTAGAGGTTCGCGTGATGAGAAGGCATTCGCATTGCTGGAAAAGATGAATGTATATCAATTTGATGCAAACGCGGCAGATGCGTGTGCACATGTTTACAAAGGGCTGCAGAAGAAAGGCAGACTAATAAATGAACTTGATGTGCTTATAGCTTCCATAGCCATCTCCCATAATGAGACGCTCGTAACTAGGGATGGAGACTTCAAGAGCGTAGAGGGCCTAAAAGTGCTAGTTCTCTGACTAACGTCATATACAGAAAGGGTTTTAAGCCTTCTTTGCGTCGTTCTATAGCCAGTTGCGACCAGTGGTATAGTGCTGTACCTGAAGTCACTCACTATAGATAAGTTCAAGTCTTTCAAACACGCGGAGATACTTGTAAGTAAGGGCTTCACCTGCGTAGTAGGCCCGAACGGCAGCGGCAAGAGCAACATCTGCGACGCGCTTCTTTTCGGTCTCGGAGAAAATTCGATGAACAGGCTGCGAGTTGGAAGACTTGACGAATTGATAGACTTTGGGTTAAAGAGGAAGCACTCAGAAGTGGCAAAGGCGCACGTGAAGCTTGAACTTGCAGGCGATCAGGACTATGTGATAGTAAGGACCGTGAGATCCGACGGGAAAACAGTCTACACGGTGAACGGGAAGCACACCACAAGGCAGGAGGTGCTCGAGATACTGGGCGTAAACAGGATTCGCGCAGACGAGACTAGCACGATAACGCAAGGAGAGATTAACCGCATAATAAGCATGAGCACGAAGGAAAGGAGGGAGCTCATAGACATCGCATCGGGCATAAAGGAATTCGAGGCGAAGAAGGCCGATGCGCTCAAGGAGCTCGAAAAGGTAAGCCAGAGGATATCAGAGACCCAGGGAATGCTCAATGAGAAAGTTTCATTCCTGAGGGAGCTGGAGAAGGAGAAGGAATCAGCAGAGAAGTTCACCGAGTATACTGCAAAGCTGAAGACATTGAAGTACAGCATACTCGTGGCAAGGAAGGACGCGCTCAAGAACTCAATGGATGCGTTCACAAAGGAGATGGCCGTGACCGACTCCAAGAAAAACGAGGCCGAGCTGAGAAGGAGCGAGATAGCAAAGAGGCTCAGCGACCTTGAGACGGAGCGAGACGGCATAACGCATCACATAAGCACGAGCAGCAGCGCCATGAGCGAGATCAACTCCAAGTTCGAGGGCGTGAACAAGGAGATAGCGGTGCTCGAGGCTGAGATAAGCAGCCATAAAAGTTCGCTGATAGAGATGGGCATATTCTCCGAAGAAGCGGAGAAGGAGCTCGCAAGGATAAGGGAGACGCTTGAATCAGGTTCAAGGCTCGTATCCGAGATACAGCAGAAGCTGCAGACGCTGGAGAAGGATGCCGGCAGCAGCATTTCCACTCCTGAGGGGGTAGGCAACGCTGAGAAGGAGATAGACGAGCTGAACAAATCAGTGCAGAAACTCGAGAAGCTCGCCGGGGAAAGCCAGTCTGAGGCGCTTAGGATAGAATCGGAGAGGTCGATGCTCGAAAAGGCAATCGAGGATCTCGAAGTCTCAGAGGAAGAGTACAAAGCCAGAATAAAGGACGCGGAGGAAGCAGCGGTCAAGGCCCGCAAGGGCATAGAGTCTGTAAGGGAGACGATAAAGAAGGCCTCGGAGAACGCAAAGAATGGAGAATCCGAGCTCGTGAAGATGGAGAAGGAGAGCGACTTCATTGATGAGAAACTTATAGAGCTCAAGGAGCAGAAGAGCTACATCTCCTCAAAGAGCAACAATCTCTATGAGAAAGTCAAGGCCGAATTCGGCGAATCGAAAGGATTCCACGGAAGCGTTTCGTCCCTTTGCACTTACGAAGACAAGTATGCTGTTGCAGTCGAGACTGCTGGAGGAAACAGGCTCGACTATTTTGTCACGGATTCTATATCATCGGCAGACAAGATAATCGCATATCTGAAACAGAAAGAGTTGGGAAGGGCCACATTCATACCTATCAAGGAAATACGTGTCGACGAAGCGCGCGAGGGCGAGAAAGGCCTCACTCCTGTGCTCGACGCGATAAAGTACGAGAAGAAATACGAGCGCGTCTTCAAGTACATATTCAACAACTCGTACATAGTCAAGGACATCGAGGAAGCAAAGAAGTACGGGATAGGGAAGCACAGGTACGTGACTCTGGAGGGAGAGCTGATAGAGCAGTCCGGAACCGTTGCAGGCGGCTACGCAAAGAGAAGAGTCTCGCTTGCATCCATAGAGAACCAGATAAAATCGTTGACAGAGCAGAAGGCAAAGCTCCATACAGACAAGGCAAAGGCACAGGAAAACGCATTCGCGGAGAGAAAAGCCCAGGCATCAGCGGAAAGCAAGCTCGATTCCGATTCGAGAGAACTTTCGCATCATGAATCCGAGATAGTCGGCATGCACAAGGCGCTCGACATTGTCGTTTCAAAGGTTGCAGAGGATACAAAGAGGATTGCTGCGCTAAAGGAAAAGGATGCCGCTGCAGTAAAGAACCATGCATCAGCAGAGCAGCAGCTCAATGCCTCCAAGGAAAGGCTGATGCGCCTCTATAACGAGGCAGTGGAAGCTACCAGGGAGATGGCAAAGCACGGACAGAGCAAGGCTGAGCGCGAAAAGAGGGAGAAGGCAAGGAAGGAAGTGGAGGAACTAAGGATCAAAGCCGCAGAGACAAGGAAGGAAGCAGAGATGCTCGAGTCAAGGAAAGCAGAGCTGGAAAAGCAGACAGAAGAGAAGAAGAAGCTCGCCAAGAGCGTCAACCTCTCCATAAAGGAGAAGGTCAAGAAGATAGAGTTCCTCGATAAGGACAGGAAGGAAGCGGAATTCAAGATAAAGAACAGCGGCGAGATCAGCAAGAAGTCGATGGAGAGGCTCACAAAGATAAACGAGGAAGTCGAGCGCCTGAGAGAGGACACCGGCAGAGTCAACATGCAGCTCAATGAGATAGACAGGAACCTCGGCGACGTCAGAGTAAAGAGAAGCCAGACAGAGACGAGGATAAGCGACATAGGCGCAGAGCTTACCGCTTACGGCAGCGGAATTCCTGTAGTGAAGGGCGACATAGACATAATGGTCCGCGAGGCCGATGTAATGGACTCGAAGCTCAAGGACCTCGGCACGGTCAACATGAAAGCGCCTGAACTCTATGACGAGAAGAAGAAGAGCGTTGACGAGGCGCTCACGAAGTCGAATACCTTGGAAGTGGAGAGGCAGGCCGTAATACGCATGATAGAGGAAATAGACTCGAAGAAACTGCAGGTCTTCATGAGCACGTTCAACGACGTTAACAAGAATTTCTCGAAACTGTACAACTACATATTCCCAGGAAAGGCATTCATAGAGCTGGAGAACCCTGGCGATCCCTTCAACGGAGGCGTCGAGATAAAGATAACGAGCGATTCGAACCTCCACAAGGCGCTGCGGTCCATGTCCGGAGGCCAGAAATCATTGATACTGCTCATGATGCTCTTCTCTATACACCTCTGCAAGCCTTCATCGATATACGTCTTCGACGAGGTCGACTCGGCGCTTGACAAGGAGAACTCGAAGAAGCTCTCTCAGCTCATCAAGGAGATGAGCAAGGAGGCCCAGTTCGTGGTTGTAAGCCACAATGACTCGCTCATATCGAATGCCGACACTGCTGTGGGAGTTGTAATGGCTAACGGGGAATCAAAGGTAGTGGGCCTTGAGCTCTCAAGCGTGCTCAAGAGCTCCAAATGACGGTGTGTGATTGGCAACAAAGAAGAAACAGTCAAAAAACACGGAGCTGATGATGTGGGGGCTCTACGGCCTGCTCATACTCCTAATAATTCTTTACGCGTTTTTCAGCAGCGTTATAATCGGGATAGGGGCGCTGCTCCTCTTCGCCGCAATAATCGTTCTCGAGTTCAGGTTCAGCGTGCACTCGGAGGGCCTGAAGAAGAGCGTCATTGATTTGGTAGTAGTCGTCGTTGCCGTTGCAGCAGTCTTCGGGATACTGACCGTGATACTTCAGACTTCATCGCCCATAGATGTGGTGACCAGCTGCAGCATGCTCCCATCGATCACGCGCGGCGAGGCGCTCCTGTTGCACGGAATCCCCAACATGTCAAGCTTCCTGGCAACGAACCATGTCCCTGTGGTAAACCTGACGCAGTCGCAATTCAACAAGATGATAGGCAACTTCAGCAGCGAATACCTCGCCTTCTGGGCATACCAGCCAAACAACAAGTCAAAGATCTCTGAGATAGTGCAAGGCGGGAACAACTTCCCGGTAGCCCTTTACAACCAGCTTTGCCTCGACCAGTACAGCGAGGAGAACCAGGTCTACAATTACTACCGCTGCTATGTTGCCCAGCAGCCGCAGAGCAACCTGATAAAATACAACTATTCTGTAGGGAACATCCTGATCAACAACACCCGATTCAATATCGTATATACATCGAGCATCACGATAGCCAATACTACCATAACCGAGAATTACTCAAATCCTGTAATTGTCTACGCGACGAACAGGAGCGACATAGGCTTCAGCGGCCATATAATACACAGGATATTCGCGGCCATTGACGTAAGCGGAAAATATTGGCTGCTTACCAAGGGAGACAATAACCCTGGACTGGACATAGAGTTCGCGAACTACCCGCCATCGCAGAACTCGGTTCTGGGGTACTATCTCGGAGGGCTTCCTTACTTCGGATACATCAGGCTATTCATCGTGGGGCAGTTCCAGGCCCAAG
>CAYQOG010000036.1:0-7598 GCA_964419095.1 Microcaldota archaeon | reverse complement strand
TAGTCCCAGCCAGATTCGAACTGGCGTCAACGGGTTCAGAGCCCGCTATCCTTGACCACTAGACTATGGGACTATTGTGCGCTTTAAATTCAGCCGCTTAATTATTATATAGGTATTGCTACTGTATTATAGCAAAGCCTATTTTGAGCTTCACAGCGGATATTATGGCAATCATGTACAGGGAACACCTTACGCTTTCGCACGAGTTGCAGGAGATACTCATAGCGGACTTGGTGCTCATACTTGCCTTTGACCTGACCATAATAGGGGGCATAGCAAACATAAGAGCAGGATGGCCTATCTTCCTCTATTTCTTGCCAATAGCCGCGGTGGGAGTAAGCTTCTCCTTCGTGCTCCATGAGCTCATGCACAAGTTCGTGGCCCAGAGATTTGGTGCCGTTGCCGCTTTCATGCGCTCGCAGATGGGAACCCTGATAACGATAATAACTGCCATGTTCGGATTCCTCATAGGCATACCTGGCGCTACAGTGATATACACAAACGCTTTCACAAGGAGGGAAGAGGGATTGGTATCCCTTGCGGGGCCGCTCACCAACTTCATAGTCTTCCTGGTCTTCTTCTGCGTAGGGATCCTGCTTTATCCCAATTTCATTGCAAACATAACCTCTACGCTGGGCCCGTATTATCTGAACAACAGCTACCTGCAGAATGTCATAAACTTCACTCTTTTCATAAGCATACTGCTAGCATTTTTCAACATGCTGCCCATATTCCCGCTTGACGGGAGCAAGATTTTGAGATGGAACAAGCTTGTCTATGTGGGATTAATAGCGCTGATCTTTGTTCTCTTCACTACCATCATACCGGTATATTCGCTTCTCTTTGACATGATACTCTGGCTTGTCGTAGCGTTCTTCTTCTCTCTCATCTACAGAGGAGTAGGGATATGATTATTCGGCATCAATGCACGGCTTCTCGGGCATGGATCTTTTTGCCCTCGGAGATTTGGATTCCGATTCCTTCTCAACCGTGACGCTCAGCCCGGTCATTGTGGAGATGTAGTTTATAGCTTCCTCAAGTAGTGAGAGTTCGTCTGCCTGCGTGATTTCGCTCTCCTTAAGGCTTGCCACCCTCTTTGATAAGGACGTAAGATACTCAATTGCCATTCCGATCTCGACCTTTGAGCCGCTCTCTCCAAGAGCCTTCTCTTTGTCTGCCTTCACAGTCTCTATGGCCTTGCCAAGGTTCTTTGTGCCTGCAATTATATTGCTCGCGTTCCTCTTCCAGTCCTCCGCCACTATCAGCTTTATCTCCTTTGGCTGCTTTCCGCTCTTTTTCTTGACTATCTCGACCACTTGCCTTGCATCCTCTATAATGCCTTCGACTATTGCTTCCTCTCGCTCAACCTTGTCGCTTATCATGGAGCTGTCAGGTATTGGCCACTTCTCCGTGGAAGCGAATGTTAGGCTGCCAAGCATGTGCCATATCTCCTCTGAGATGTGTGGAGATATTGGAGAGAGCATAAGTATGACAGCTGAGAGGTAGTCTCTCATTACAACGGAATTGTTGCCGCCGCGTGCAAAATATCTCTTTAACTCCAATATGGAATTGTAGAGTATTTCGGTAGATGCAATTCTGAGTTCGAGTATCTCCATCGAATTTGTAACAGTATCTATCTTGCGATTCAGTTTTGAGTATAGCCAGTAGTCTATGTGCGTGAGCTTCTCAGAACCCATATCCCCTATGTTTGTGGCAATATTATACAGGTATTCGAGTCTCTCATTCACTCCGCTCACGGCATCAGGGCTGTAGTTCGAGTCGTTGAACAGGTCTACTGCCGCAACTACTACGAATCTCAGCGGGTCCGCCCCGTATTTCTCTATGCCATCTGATAGCGGCACTATGTTGCCGAGACTCTTGCTCATCTTCTCACCCTCGCTGAGCACAGTTCCGTTGACAACTATCTGCTTTGGCCAATATTCCTTTGGGAATATCGCGACATGATTATAGAGGTACATTGTGAGGTGGTTGAAGACCAGATCGGGCGATGAGTGCCTTGAGGTCATCGTGTACCAGTAAGCGAATGACTCCCTTGCTTTCTTGATCAGCTCATAGTCAACGTTAATTGTTTTTGACAAGTCGTCAGCATCGCCTTTGCCAAGGAGCACATAATCGAAGAATTCCGGCTTCAGCTTCTCAGGAGGAAGTGCCCTGATGAAAGGCATTATAGTGTATAAGGACATATAGATGGTTGAATCGGAAAGCGATTCTATTATGTAATTCTTGTCTATAGGGAATCTTGTGCCGAGGCCCTGGGCTCTGGCTACCGCACGCAGGCCGATCCAGTCTATAGCGGATTCGAAGACCCGCCTGCTTTTATCAGGAAGCACTTTTACATCTGCAAAAGCAGCAGATACTTCCTTCTTCCATTTCCCGTCTCCATAATTGAGGAACCACTGATTGTCCACGACCCTTACCACGACCTGGTGGCCCGACCTGCAGTACACAGGGCTGTTTGTAAGCACATATGCGGCAAAGCCGTCCCCGGACTTGATTAGTTTCTCCTTTATCTTCTCCCTTGCCTCTGGCTCTGGCATTCCTTCGTATCCTTTGATTATCATCTTTCCCCAGTGAGATTCCTCCTTGTATTCGAGTTTGGTAGCCTCTTCGAGCATGCGCTCGTTCGCGCCAGCATTAGTATTCAGCAACTCAAGGTATGCAAGTGACGGAATATCCGGATTAGGCTTCGCCCCAGGCTGCTTGCCCATGGTTCTTCCTACATCAATCTCTAGGACTTTTATTGGCTTGATAGATGCTGCAGCAGCATTGCCATTTAGCTTAAGCCTCTCCAGCGCAGCGTAGTCGAATGGAGCATGCGCAGGCACGCCCATGACTATGCCAGTACCTACCGACTCCTTTACGAAGAATCCTGGAAGCACAGGTAATTTCTCTTTTGTCATCGGATTTATACACATGCATTTGAGAAGCTCATTGCCTGTGATCTCTCCCTGTTCGCTTATCTTTAATTGGTAATTAAGCGCTTCTATTGCACCTTTTGCGATATAATATTCCCCCTTCTTTCCGTCTATAGTGCAGCGCACGTATGTTACTTCCTCATTTACGAATAGATTGGTAACCCCTGAGAGCGTCTCAGGTCTGTAGGTTGTGCATAGCATGTACCTCTCTTCTCCCTCGACCTTGAATGCAATAACTGTTTCTTCACCTATCTCAGGTTCTACATCATGCCTTGTGTCGTGCATGCCCACCGCGTTGTTCTCTACGGGGCACCAGCCCACAGGATGCCTTCCCTGGGTGAGGAGGCCTTTCTTGTCAAGTATGCCGAACTGCCACTCGATGAATTTGCTGAATGTGGGATCGATCGAAAAGAGCTTCCTCCTCCAGTCGATGCTGTATCCCGCCTTGTGCATGCCCTCCTCTATCTCCCTGGCGAAATAATTCGCAATGTACAGTGGATCGGTCATCTGCGCTATCTCCTGGTCGGATATATGGAAAAGCTTCAGTTCCCTTATCAGCTCTTCGTCCTTCTTCTCGAGCCTCTTCGCAAATGCGAGTATGGGAGTGCCAGTGCCATGGAAACCCATAGGGTAAAGCACGTTGAATCCACGCATGCGCTTGTATCTGGCGAGCACGTCAGCGGTGCCATATGTTCGCATATGGCCTATATGCTGCGGGGCATTCACGTAAGGGAATGCGGCGGTGACCATGAACGGTTCCTTTGAGGTTATGTCGCTCTCATAGATCTTGGCCTTCGCCCATTCGGCCTGCCATTTCTTCTCAAGCTCGTTGTAATTTATCATAAAAGCACGAAGCCCTTTCAGCATCAATCCTTTGATTGTGATATAAGATATAACGATATTCCTTATAAGCCTTACATAGGGTATAGCAGAAACGTACCTTATTCATTTATATATTTTAGTGTTGTATTAGAATAGTCTAAACCTAGACTAGTGGAGATATGAAACGCGATGGGCCGTTCGGTGGCTGGCTGCCGGACATAGACAGGGATATGGCAAGGGGCATAATGAAGGTAGCCATACTTACATGTATACAGAAGAGCAAGACTTATCCATATGCGATACTCAGGCAAATGAAGAAGCACGGGAGCCCCATAGCTGCACTGATAAGCAAGAGCGACATGTACAACATAACCATTGCGCTTGAGAAGGAGGGTTTCATAAAGAGCAGGATGAGCCTGAGCGGGAAGAAGGCGCTCAAAATGTATACGATAACGCCTAAGGGCGCCAAGATAGTCAAGAATAGGGAGCTGATCTTCAAGAGAATGTTCAATGACATGAGACAATTGATAAAGGAGGAGTTCAATGAGTGAATACAGCGTTCAGATACAGCACCTGGTCAAGAGGTTCGGCAGTCTTACCGCTGTGAACGACATAAACCTGGAGATAAAGAAGGGCGAGATCTTTGGCCTGCTTGGGCCTAACGGCGCAGGGAAGAGCACGACCATAAACATGATACTCGGGCTTCTACCTCCGACATCGGGAAGGATTCTTGTCAACGGGATTGACATGCAGAAGAATCCCCACGCAGCAAGGGATCAGATAGGCATAGTGACCCAGGAGACGGTTGTAGAACCGGAACTTACAGCAGAACAGAACCTCATGATATTCGGCAAGCTTTACCATATACCTGAACCGCAACTGCACAAGGACATAGACTTTGCGCTTGAGCTTGCGGACCTCCAGGGCTTCAGACATGCCTATGCAGGCACTTTCTCCGGAGGCATGAAGAGGCGCCTTGAGACAGCTAAATCGCTGATGCACGCGCCGCAGCTAATCCTTCTTGACGAGCCTACGACAGGGCTTGACATCCAGAACAGGGCGAAGATCTGGGACCTGCTCCGCGACATAAACAAGAAGCAGAATGTCACCATACTCATGACAACGCAGTACCTAGAGGAGGCCGACCAGCTCTGCGAAAGAATAGGCATAATAGACCATGGCAAGATGATAGCGCTAGGCACTCCTGCGGAGCTTAGACAGAAGATGGGGGTTAGCAGCATAATAGAGATATCAGCCGACAAGGAAGACCTGCAGAGGGTTGCAAAGGCGTTCGATAAAGTAGGCCTGGAGGCAAAGATACTGAGCAACAAGGTAACGGCTCCTGGCGGGAGCAATGCGACTAAAAAGATAGAGGCGCTCGTGAAGGAGATATCGGCAATGAAGATACCTATACACAACATAAGCATGCACGAGCCTACCATCGATGACGTATTCCTTAAGCTGACAGGATCAGAGGTAAGGGACACGGCTGGAGAGTACACCGGAGCCAACAGGGCCTTGATGGGAAGGGGAGGCAGATAGAATGAGCTTGCTTGGAGACACTTATACGCTTCTTCTCCGAGAGATGCTTATATTCAAGAAGAACCTTGTTCCAAACATAATGAGGTCGCTCATATTCCCGCTCCTATTCATAATCCTGCTCGGCAGCTTCGGCAGCACGCCGAAGAACGTGCCCGTAGCAGTGGTGAATCTTGACAATGGAGCCGGAGCGCTCAGTTTCATAAATCAGCTTGAGGCAGGCGGTAACATAAATGTGGTTTCCCAGACAAACCAGCCGCAGGCTATGAGCCTGCTTTCGCAGGGGCAGGTCGCAGGCGTCATTGTGATTCCTGCCGGCTTTACCCAGTCGGGAGGAACAGGCACAAGCGTATATGTGTACCTTGACAATTCGCAGCCGCAGTCCGCAGGCGTTGTAAGCACAAA
Source organism: Microcaldota archaeon (assembly GCA_964419095.1). Classification (GTDB taxonomy): domain Archaea; phylum Micrarchaeota; class Micrarchaeia; order Micrarchaeales; family CABMGC01; genus JAKAVK01. The sequence continues at coordinate 1,896 of CAYQOG010000036.1, read as the reverse complement.
GGTCGATGCGATATCTGCACAGTCTGGCGCAGCAGCAAGCAAGAGCCAGATTCCGGTAGTCACTAATTATGTCTATGGCGCGAGCAGCAACTACCTGAGCTTTGTGGTAGGCGGGCTTCTTGTAATGGTTGCCGCATTCGGCGCGGTCTTCACGGCGGGCTTCACGCTCCTAAGCGACAGGGAACTCGGTAATCTCAAGGCCTTCCTGACCACCCCTATAAACGAGTTTGCGATACTTCTCAGCAAAATACTATACGGCACATTCCAGTCCTTCCTCTCAGCGCTGATAGGGTTTGTAATAGGGCTGCTCTACGGTGCGACCGTGGCTGCCGGAGTGGTAGGGGCCATTGAGCTGATATGGATCATTTTCCTGGTCGGGCTGGGATTCAGCGCCCTCGCGATGTGCTTTGCATCGATAGCTAAGCAGTTTCAGAACTATGCCATGATGGCGCAGTCAACGGTTATGCCGCTTTCATTCCTTGCCGGGGCGTTTGTGCCGGTGACGCTGCTGCCTGCATTCCTGATCCCGTTCGTTGCCGTGAATCCGCTCACCTATGCGGTGAACGCGGTCAGGGACGTGATGATAAAGGGATTCCTTCCGCCTGCAACGCTGCTGTTTGCATCGGCGGTGCTGCTCGTCTTCACAGGCGTGATGATGGGGCTTGCGCTCATCTTCTTCAAGAAGACAAGCAAGCAGTTATGATGATTTATTGGTGAAAAAAATGAACACGAAAACAATATTGTTGGTGCTTTCCGCATTGGTGCTTGTCAGCGGCACCGTAGGCGCACAGGCAACATTCGACAACTCGCTCTCTCCAGTCAATGTCACTGTCTCTCCGAACCCGGTGGTAGCCGGAGGCAACGTGATGATAAGGTTCCAGTTGTATAACGGATACTCCGAGTGGCTCTACGATACAACCATGTATGCACGCAGCGCATATCCATTGGTCAACGCCTCTCCGGCAGGCAGCTATGAGGTAGGCACGATCAACCCTAGCGCGACCACTGGCTATTACAATCTGACGCTTGCGGTGCCCAGCACAACATCTGCGGCAACGTACACGGTGACATTCACCACCACCTCGTTCATTTATGCCGCCACCGGCACAGAGGTTGCGCAATCAACGATACCGATAAGCTTCTACGTGCAGAACAGGCCTGCGATAAAGGTTGTTGCATCAAACCCGCAGGGCTCGACGCTCTATGTAGGGCACAACCAGACCGTTAGCCTTGTGGTGCAGAATACAGGATACGACACTGCGAAGAACGTTAGCATAGCCGTGACCAGGGCAACCGGACTCAATATTCTCAGTTCTGTCACCACATTCTATGCGCAGAACATATCGCAGGGCGCTTCGGTAAGCGAGCCGCTTCTTGTCGGAGCGAAGAACGTGAGCAGCACAAGTCTGCTTGTGAACGTGACCTATTACTCATCGAACCTAAAGCAGCGCTACACTACAAGCCAGCGGGTCAATCTCTCTGTGGCTCCGGCGGCGCAGTTCGCAGTAAGCCAATCGGGTTCAGCGCCCTCTGTGGGCGCGACTGACGTGCCTATCAGCTTCAGGATAACGAATACAGGGACAAGCGACGCCACCCAGGTACAGGTAAGCCTGGAAGCGCCATATCCTATAACGCCCGTCGCTGGCACGGCTTACATAGAGAACATCGAACCGGGAGCCACGGCGAACGCCACCTTCATGGTCAATGTAGACACGTCAGGAGTGCCGGGCAACTATCCTGTGACCCTGACTGAGCAGTGGAAGCAGCCTAACGGAGCTGTCAACCAGCAGTACTCGGGCTCTAACAACTATTACGTGCCTGTGGGAACCAGCGCAGGAGTCAGCTCCATTTTGGAGGACGCCGTAGTAGTGGTCATTATCGTAGTGGTGGCATTGG
>CAYQOG010000035.1:0-7611 GCA_964419095.1 Microcaldota archaeon | reverse complement strand
GGAGCCAATTTATTCTTATTTTGATTCATATGGCAGGGGCAAGAACTGTGCATAGGGAGCTAGGAGTAACCCGTGCAGGCCTATATTTTGCTAGGATAGCAGGGGACACAGGAGCGGAAAGATTTGTGCTTAGGGACAACGGTGCGCGGGGCTTCGACCATGGAGCCTCGATGGTACATCTTAGAGAAGCAGGATTGGTTCCAGTGGATCAGGAATCGGAGATAGCGCTTCTTCGAATCGATTGGAAGTTGCAAAGGGTTCTTACAAATAACGGCGAGGAAGTGAGCTTCCATACGCTGGGAAAAGGGCTCTCCGGCATGCCGGAATACCAGCACGTAAACCAGCATGGCAGGCTGGCGGAAGGGAGAGGAAGGGACTGGGTATCCGAATCCACAATACTCATCGCGGAAGGGCCGCACCCGCTGAGGCTTTGCATACGCAAGGACAGTTATGCGAATGCCTTCGGCACGCGTTTTCTCAGAAGCGGTGCGTATGGGGCTTTTGAGAAGGTCTTGGTTGTCTACGGCAAGGCTGCGGAAGAGGCGGCAAGTGTAAAGAGGGAGTAGATCAGAAGACTTCGGGCCTTGGCCAGTCGATGGCAGATGCGGATATCTCCTCGTCAGCCGCGTATGTGACGGAGCTCATCCTGCTGTATGCGAGGATGCCTATAGTCATGAATGCTATTGTCGCAGTATAGAGGGTATAATCTATCCCCGTGTTAAGGAATGCGTAGATGGCCCCGAGAAGCGTGAATAGCGAGACGAACAGGGCGAAATAGAAGCCGCTCCTCGAGCTGAATGCGGCGGCAAAGCATGCGATGAAATTGAGCGAGGCTATTGTGAAGTAGAGGGACGGGAAGGGATACGTGGAGAATGTGGATTCGACAGCGCCGAGTACGCTGCCAACGGCTCCGAGAATAGTAGACAGGGAGAGCGCGGGGATGTTCTGCGCCGCAAGGTTCACGCTTATGCTGTTCACAAATGTGAGCATGCTAGGATATGCAAGATAGACAAGCAGCCAGGCGTTGACCAGCAGCGCGACGGCGCCTATGATGGTTATCGCGTTTATCGAATACCTTATCCTGATCTCCCCGCCCGATATGTGGTCGATATCCTCAAGGCAGTAGAAGTTCCTCTCATGGACTGTGAGATCTGCATAGCAGAACGGCCGCTTGCAGTAGTGGCAGATTGCATATGCCTTTCGCCACTGATGGTTTATGCAGGTAAGGCCCCATGCAGCCCTTATGTCCTCGCGTGCGCTGTTCGCCACCTTGAACTTTCCCGGGAGCGCCTGGACGTATTCGCCCGATTCGATAAGCTTGCTGCTTGAGATCAGCTCCTCGTCATCGGCCTTTGGAGGGAGAAAGGTCTGCGCCTGCTGCATCTCAGGAGGAATAGGGTACCCGGCCTTGGGCGCAGCCAGCAGGTTCTTGCTGCTCATCGGGCCCGGCAGCTCGCCAGACGCACCGAGATTTCTCTTTCTGAAGATCAACAGGTCATTAGGGTCAACAGGCAAATCCCCACCGCATTGCTATTTTAATATCCCCTTTCCGCTTCACGCTGTGCCTTCTGCTTCAACTTCTCGAATATTCCCCTGTGCTTTGCGCAGCTTATGCAGTAGTAGACTTTCCTCGAAGTGAAAAATCTTATGTTTCCTTCGTTCGCGTCAGTGCCAAGGTTAATTCTCTTCTCCTCGCTTACCGCCTTGCCCCTAGGCACCATTCTGCCGCAGTTGTCGCAACGCACTGGCGGCTCTCTTCCTCTCATCAAAACACCATTGTAGGCCTTAATTCTGAATTCAATATGATAATACCTCTATATATACCCATCATATCCCTATTCGCTGATATTTGCGCAGTGGCATGGAATATTAATATATGTTTGAGCAAAATACTTTTGTGAGTCGATTACAATGGAGCCGGAATGCAGAACCATAACCAGTGAAATGATACCGGCTGTCAGGGCATACCTTGCTGAGGCGATGAGCAGCAGGTACAAACTCAGGCAGCAGGAGATCGCAAAGAGACTCGGCATGACGCAGGTAGCCGTGAGCAAGTACATAAACATGAAATATTCACCGGCGGTCGCAAAGGCAAAGGCAGAGGTAGCTAAGCAGATAGCCCACACCCATTTCGTAAAGGAGATAATGAAGAGCAGGAACCCAGACGAAGTGAACAGGAGGATAGAGAGGTTCTGCGAGGGAGTATTTACGCTTAACCAGTGATTTGATGGCTAACGAAGAATTGGACCCGTTCAAGATCTCGCAGATACAGCTTGATGCAGCCGCAGAACTGATGAAGCTCGATAAGGAGGCCCATGCGATACTCCGCGAGCCTAAGAGGATCGTCATAGTAAACATACCAGTGAAGATGCGAGAAGGAAAGACAAAGGTATTCACCGGGTTCAGAGTTCTCTACAACGATGCAAGAGGCCCTGGCAAGGGAGGCATAAGGTTCCATCCTCAAGAGAACCTCAATACTGTCAAGGCCTTGTCTGCATGGATGACATGGAAGTGCTCCCTGGCCAACATACCTTTCGGCGGTGCGAAGGGAGGAGTCATCTGCGACACCAAGAGCATGAACGCAGCTGAATTGGAAAACCTCTCAAGAGGCTACATACGCGCGATAAGCAAGCTGATAGGGCCTAAGATAGACGTGCCCGCTCCTGATGTCTATACCACTCCGCAGATAATGGCGTGGATGCTCGATGAGTATGAGGAAGTAATAGGACATGATGCTCCAGGGACGATAACAGGAAAGCCTGTAGAGTTGGGAGGCTCGCAAGGAAGATTCGATTCCACTGCAATGGGAGGGATGTACGTTCTCAGGGAAACAGCAAAGCTCGCAAAGATGGACCTGAAGAAATCGAAGATAGCCATTCAGGGATTCGGAAATGCTGGAAAGTTCGCTTTCGAAATAGCTACAAAGTTATCTAAGGCGAAAGTAGTTGCAATAACAGACTCGCAGGGAGGGATATACGACCCAAAAGGACTTGACTACGACAAACTCTCCGCAATAAAGGGCAAGACAGGCAGCGTTGACAATTACAAGTCAGGCCAGAAGATAAGCAACGAGGAATTGCTCGAACTTGACGTAGATATCTTGATACCTGCGGCGATAGAGAACCAGATAACAAAGCAGAATGCGGACAAGATAAAGGCAAAAGTGGTTCTTGAGCTTGCAAATGGTCCGGTAACTCCTGAAGCGGACAAGATACTCTTCGAGAAGGGCATAATCGACATGCCGGACTTCCTTGTAAACTCAGGTGGAGTAATCGTCTCGTATTTCGAGTGGGTTCAGAACATAGACGGCTACTACTGGACAGAGGATGACGTCTACAAGAAGCTCGACACGATAATAACCAACTCTTTCAGCGAAGTAATAAGGATGCAGCAGGACTACAAGAAGAAAGGGAAGAAGATAACTCCGAGAGAAGCCGCATACATAGTCGCAGTGGACAGAGTTGCAAAGGCAATGAAGGCCCGCGGATGGTACTAGACGGTAGCATTTTTACTTCTTGAAGAATTTCAGCGCCTGATCGCAAGACAGGGCGTTTATCACGTCATCCTTTGTTAGCCAGCCTCTTCTAGCCGTGCCTATCCCGTACCTAAGAAGCTCGAAGTTCGATGTACTGTGCGAATCCGTGTCTACTGAGAACTTGAGTCCGTACTTCTTCGCCTTTATTATGTTCTCGTCATTGAGATCAAGCCTGTCGGGTAGAGCGTCTATCTCCATCACCACGTTATTCTTCTTTGCCGATTCAAATACCTTGTCAAGATCAACGTTTATCGGTGAACGGCTTCCTATTATCCTATCAGTCGGATGGGCCCATATGCTTACGTAACCGCTCTCGAATGCCTTTATGACGCGCTTTGTCATCTCCTCCCTTGTCATTGCCAGGTTCGTATGTATGCTAGCAAGAGTGTAATCCATCCTGTCCATTGTCTTGTTGCTTAGATCAAGGCTCCCGTCTTTCAGTATGTCTATCTCAGCGCTTTTTAGGATTCTTATGTCGTCGCGCATCCCCTGGAACTTTTCAAGCGCATCGAGATGCTTCTCAAACTGCTTGTCATTCATGCCGTTTGCTATCCTCTCATTCTTCGAGTGGTCGCTGATGCCTATGTAGCTCCTTCCGAGCTTCTTTGCTGCATCTGCCATTTCGGATATTGAATTGTCTCCGTCGCTCTGGTTTGTATGCACATGGAAATCGCCTTTGATGTCGCTTATTTGGATGAGTTTTGGCAGTTTTTGTGCAATTGCAAGGTCTATCTCTCCCCTGTCTTCCCTCATCTCCGGAGGCATGAGATCCATTCCAAGCTTGTTGTATATCTCTTCCTCAGTTCTACCTGCAACGCTCTTATTTTTTTTGTCGAAGAGTCCGTATTCATTCAGCTTCAATCCCCTCTTTATCGCGATTTCACGCATCTTCACGTTGTGCTCCTTGTTTCCGGTGAAGTATTGGAGAGCTGCGCCGAAGCTCTTGTCCTCGACGACACGAAGGTCGCAGGTAAGTCCTATGCTTAGCAGCACTGTGGCCTTTGTAGGGCCCGTGCCTATAATCCTCTCGACCTGAGGAAGCTTTGTGAAGAAGGCCATCACAGGATCGCTCTTCTTTGCAGTGACAAGTATGTCAAGGTCGCCAACAGTTTCCCTCATCCTGCGTGTCGAGCCGGCGACTATCACTTTTTCAACAAGTCCTGACTTCTCAAGCGCCTTTGCTATGGCCTCTGCTTCTGGAAGCGCGGTTCCAAGGAGCATCCTTCCCTTGCTTGCCTCGAATTGTGCGATGCCTTTAGCCATCTCCTCTTCGCTTCTCTCGCCGAATCCCTCCAGTTCACGAATCTTGTGCTTCTCGACTGCCACTTTCAGGTCAGCCACGTTCCTTACTCCAAGCTTTTCGTAAAGCCTGAAGATGCTTTTCGCCCCTATTCCCTGGATCTTCGTAAGATTGGTGAAATCGATAGGGTATCTTTTCTTCAGATCATCATACTTTGCCATCTTCCCCGTTTCCATGTATTCCTTTATCGCTCCTGCGGTGCTTTTCCCTATGCCTGGCAGCTCCATCAGCCCTTCCAGCCCTGTCCTTTTGTACAAGTCCGCAACATCTTCCTGCAAACTCTCTATTGTCTGGGCAGCCTTCCTATAAGCAAGAACCTCGAACTTCCTGTCAGCCTTTGTATCGAGCGCAAGCATGTCGGCTATCTCGGAAAAGATGATCGAGATCTTCTGGTTGTACATGAAAATAGTAGGGTGGACAGGATAATTAAGGTTTTCGAGGCCTTTTCCCTTTGTTGTGGAATTGCCGTCTCCTCTTAGAAAGATATATAATGATTATACTCGAAATAGAGGCAGGGCGATTTTATGGCATTCGGTATGTACGAGCAGAATATTGCGGAGAACAAGGCACTGAGAGAGGAAGCGGAACTATTTAAACCAAGAATAGCGGTAGTAGGCGTGGGAGGGGGCGGAAACAACACCGTACACAGGCTCAGCACCATGGACATAAAGGGCGCTGCGCTCTTCGCATTCAATACCGATGGAAAGCAGCTCGGGATGCTCAACCCGAACATACAGAAGCTCATGCTCGGAAGGTCAATAACACATGGAATGGGAGCGGGAGGCTATCCTGAAGTCGGGGAAAAGGCAGCCGAGCTCTCAAGAAACGAGATAGAGGTCCTCGTAAGGGATACAAACCTTGCATTCCTGACGGCAGGCATGGGAGGAGGAACAGGCACAGGCGCTGCGCCGATAGTTGCCCGCGTCATAAAGGACAGCGGCGCAATAGTGGTAGGCATTGTCACGATACCGTTCTCGCTCGAGAGAGTAAGGCTTGAAACTGCAAGAAAGGGGATAGAGAGGCTCAGGAAGAACATAGATACGCTCATAGTGATAGACAACCAGAAGCTCGTCCAGCTCTATCCTAACCTGCCTATAGAGAAGACCTTCATGCTCGCAGACGAGATAACAGCAAAGGCAGTTCGAGGGATAACTGAGGCGATAACGCAGCCAAGCCTCATAAACACGGACTTCGCTGACGTGAGGACCATAATGGCTTCAGGAGGTCTTGCGATGATAAGCGTCGGCTTCGGGCAGGGAGGCAACAAGGTCGAGGACGTGGTAAAGAGCACACTGAAGAACAAGCTGCTTGACGTGGACTATTCAAACGCTTCGGGGATACTTCTCCATATAACAGGAGGCCCTGACATGACCCTTGGAGAGGCAAATCAGATAGGATCGATGCTCACTGAAACAGCTGCACCAAATGCGAACGTTATATGGGGAGCAAGACTTGACCCTACATACAGCGGAAAAGTAGAGGTAATAGCTATATTCACAGGAGTCTCAGGAAGCTCGCTCGTTGCAAGGGGGGATGACCAGCCATCGGACCTTGGCCTTCCAAGCATCTGAAGAGCCATCAGACTTCTTCTACCACGGTCTCCCTGTCTTCGTCCTTATTCCTGTTTAGCATGTATACTTTCGAGTTGTATGCCTGCTTTAGTATAGGGTCGTGCGTTATTATGAAGATCTGGTCCACGATTCGCGGCAGAACTTCGTTGAACATCTTGATGAAGCGCTCCAATCCCTGCTGGTCTATGTTGTGCGTAGGCTCGTCAAGTATAAGCCATCTCAGGTTAGGGGAGAGCACCAGTGAGAATGCGATTCTCATTGCAAGGCAGGCTATGCTTCTCTCCCCGCCGCTCGCTATCGCCTCGACTTCCTGCCATCCGTCCGCAGTAGGGCCGCTCTTCGTTTTTACCTTGAGAACATAATCTTCCGCAGTCGCATCGATCATGACGCTTGTGTAGTCGCCGTATGGATAGAGATCCGGCCATACCTCCTGCATTATGCTGTTTATTGAGTCGATAAGCTTTGTCCTCAGTACAGCCTGGGTTTCCTGCAGCGAGACTTTGAACCGCATAAGATTCTCCGTAACTCCGCGCTTCTTCTTCACGTCCTCATAGAGGGCGTTGATCTTCTCTATCTCGATCTTCTTGTCCTTTATCTGCGCCTTCTTGTCGCTCTCATATCGTGCATAAGAGGTCACATTGGCAGAGAGTTTGCTGGCTTCGGACACAATCTCCGTTAGCTTTTTCTGCACATCGTCAAGCTTTGACTGGTCTGCCTTTATTGAATTGCGTTCCTTCTCAGTCAACTCAAGTCGTTTTGCTATCTCGTCCTTCTGCCCAATGTATCGCGCCCTTCTTGAAATGGCATCCATCTTTGATGTAAGTTCGAGAAGTTCGCCATTCCTCTTTGAAAGAGTCTCGTTTGCCGCATCGCCAAGCGTCTTCAGCTTTTCAACGCTTACACTCTCTTTCTTGACCGATTCCTCAAGCTTTGCAATTGAAGAATCGGGATCACCGTATGACTTTAGCTTCTCGTCTATTATTTTGAGCCTGCTCAGCGATTCGGTTAATTTCTCGTTTTCGTCTTTGGCCTTTTCCGTCTTTGCCGTTATCTCCTTGATCATCTGATCGAGTTTCTTTATCGAACTCTCCTTGTTGCCTAAAAGTCTCTCCCGCATCTCGTCGTCGAGTTCGCGTTCGCATACAGGACATTTTTGGAGATGCTTGTCTAGCTCCCTGACCCATTTGCTGCTCTCATTTCTCAAT
>CAYQOG010000034.1:0-7858 GCA_964419095.1 Microcaldota archaeon | reverse complement strand
GCATGAAGATAGATAGGCAGTTGAGGTATAAAAGCGTTTCCCGAGGCTGCGGATAACCGATTTCAGGAGCCTGCGATAACGTTGGCTGATGCATGCGCGCCTTCCGTTCCTACGACCTCCATTCTGTATGTCTCTCCAGGTATAAGGCCAAGCGTTATCCTGTTCCCGAATATGCTGGTATTGCCGTAGAATGTGAGCGTGGCAGAATGCCCAGGAGAGAGCATGTATCCTGGATCCTCAAACCCCAAAGATACATGCTCGTCTCCCACATAAGGAAGCGTTAGGCCACCGTTGCCATTGACATGAAATACGATGACTCCGAGCCGCGTCTGAGCGAGTGTGAGGTTGTCGTAGTACTTCAGGTCATACGTTATGTTGCGTATCTCATCGCTGCCAAGATGCATTTGCTCGAAAGAGCCTTGGTTGAGCCACTGCTTGTCGGAGAGTGCCGCCCGTGCAGACTGCTGATCTATGTCAAGATCGAAGTTGCCGGACGATTTAGTCTGATAACCTCCGTTGTCGTTGTCGGAACCGGAATAGTTGTAGCCATTGGAGCTCAACGGTCCCATGAAAGGCACCAGTATGTGTATTCGTGCAGTCTCGTTCCCGTAAAGAAGCACATTCCTAATATCAACGCTCTGATTCGCATTGTTCTTTACAGTAGCTGAGAAGCTGATCTGGTTGCCTGCATATGAGAGAACCTCGTCCGTTATGGTTATGTTAGGCGTGGCACGATTAATCATGATTATGTCGTCGTGATCGAGCCTCTGCCTAGTGCCTACCTGCAGGTATAAGGTCGAATTGGAAGAGGAATCGCTTTGTTTTGTCGTCTGCACTGCAGTTACATAGGGAAGCAGGACGAATGTTGTAGAGTTCTGCGCATATGCCTCTGCTATTGTAGGGGAGAAGTCCAAAAGTATGATTGCCGTTCCATTCACGCCCCTGCTGTCGAATACTGATGCGCTTATCTGGTTGCTAGGCAGCGTCACCCTGTATATAGTCCCGTTTATTTCTATTGTTGCCGATGATATGTTGAACTTTACTTTGCTTATCGCAGTCCCGTCAGGTATATTGAGCGTCGCTATTGTCTGGCTGAAGTTCTGGAGCTTCATCAGATCAAGGTTTCCTGATGCGCTGGAGTTGATCCACCATGATGCCGAAGAATTGGAGGCGAAGAGCTGCACCGCAGTGTACGATATCACTAGAGAGGTGGTCCCTGCAGGAACGTGTGGTGGGTCTGTAAGTTGCAGGACGACCACTCCCCCATTGTGAACAGTAAAGAAGTAAGCTATGACTATGGCGGCGATTACCAAAATAGCCGCAATAGCCACGTATCTTAAGGCGTTTCGCTTCATATGTCCTCCTACCCTCATTTAGCCTTCTGTATTTTTCTTATAAATACCCTACATGATATTTCGGTTTTGGAAGTTTGACGGGTGCAGAATCTTGGCTCTAACGTGCCGGATAGGATTATTCGGTTTCGGTTCCTGGAGTAAAAACCGAAACATCCCAAAGGCTTTAATACCATAAAAAGCATAACCGGTTTGCTAGGGATGGATCCATGAGCAAGACATGGCAAACCAAAGAGAGGATCATCGACTCGCTCAAGAAGAAGAGCAAGACGCTCACTGACCTGAGCGGGGAACTGGAGCTTGCGCCTTCGACAGTGAGCCAGCATATCCATGAACTGCTGAAAATGGGCCGAATAAAGGAATCGAACCTCAGCATGTCGAAGAAGTGGAAGTATTACGAGGCCAACAGGGTTGTTATCGAAGCGGAGGAGCATAATCAGAGGCAAGGCGACTACAATCGGGTGCTCTGGGGAGCCATTGGCATGATACTGGTCATTGGCGTCCTCTTCTTTGCGCTCTCATACAAGCCTTCAGGACATGCAGGGACGACCTCGGCAATGCAGGCTCTCTCGCCTGCAACGGCGAATATCCCGATAAAGAACGGGACCACGGTATTCAGCATATCAGATACTCCCATGTCCTACAACATAAGCGGAGTTTACATGAACATAAGCGGCATCTCTGTGAAAAGCGCTTCGACAGGGCGGCTATACAATTTGCCGCTCGCAACCGACAAAGCCAACCTTGTTGCGCTTGACAACATATCGCAGGTCCTCGCAAACGTGATACTGCCTGCAGGAGCCTATGATATGGTATTCCTGAACCTGAGCAGCGCATATGTAAACGTGAACGGCAAGAACCAGAGCGTGATAATACCTAGGAAGACCATTGCGCTTAATGTCGCTTTTAACATATCGAATGAGACGACCAACTGGGTAAACATGGATTTCAACCTCCAGAAGTCGCTCCACGTCGCGGAGGGAGGCACCATAGTGCTGCTTCCTTCAGTCACTGCAACATATTACAAAAACATGGGACTGATAGTCACGGCGCACGAGCTCCTTTCGGTGCAGAGGGCTGGAAAGAAGGTCAGCGCAAGGCACTTCGACATGAACCTTGAGGGCATAATGATGCAGAATCTCACGATATACGAGAACGCCACGCTTAACTTCAACGTAACTACAGGCTCGATAATAGTGGGCAGCACAGCGCCGCAGAGCCTGTGGAACAGGACAAGGAGCAGTCTCATAATAACCATAGGAGGCCTGGTCTCAGGAGCAAAGATCTTGCCCCATGCTTCAGGCACCATCACGACCAACGCTACCGTGCAGGGTCCAACTAGCGCGATAGCGAATACGGCATCAAATGTCATCAATGTTGTGGCAAATACAATATCCAATGTTGCGGGAGCCGTTTCAGGAACAGCAGGCGGCAGCTCTGCTTCCGGAGGCAGTAACATAGCCTCGATAAGCAGCAGTGGAACTGCAAGTGCAGGTACAGGGGGCACTGCAGGAGGAAGCGGGAGTGGCCGCATATCCGCTGCAGGCTCGGTTGGTAGTCAGGTATCCGGCATAACCGACGGGTGGGCTGGGATCAACCTTAGGGAACTAATTATAACCTTGCCCGGCAGATAAGTATCGGTCGAGTGGCACATGGATTACAAGCTCAGGTGCACGAAGTGCGCTGCCTATTCAAAGGAGTATACGCGATTCAGGTGCAGATCCTGCGGATCCGTGCTTGAGGTTGAATTCGATTATTCAACTTTGATATTGCCGAAGAATTTCAGGAAGGCGAGGCCGAGCAATGCGAAATACCTTCCTTTTCTGCCTGGGGAAGAGCTGGAGGCAGGACTTGGAGAAGGCGGAACGCCTCTAGTAAAGGGGAAGATCAACGGTTATGAAAAGGTGAATCTGCTCTTCAAGCTCGAGACAAAGAACCCTACGCACTCGTTCAAGGACAGGGGATCCGCACTCGAGATAACAAAGGCCCTGGATTTCGGATACAGTCACGCAGTATGCGCCTCTACAGGAAACATGGGCATGTCGATAGCGCATTATGCGAAGGAGGCGGGACTAAAGGCTGCCATTTTCATAAGCAGCAATGCGAACAAGGTGAAAGTTTCAAGGATACGCAGATACGGCGCAAGGATAATAAAGGTAAATGGAGATTTCAACAAGGCATTGAGAGAAGCGGAGGAATACGCGGCGGCGGAATCGGCATTTATGTGCGGAGACTATCATTTCAGGAAGGAAGGGCAGAAAACAGTAATATACGAGATATTGGAACAGATGAAATACGGGGTTCCGGACTTCATCTTCCTCCCAGTGGGCAATGCTACCCTTATCTCCGCAGTGTACAAGGGCCTAAGGGAATACCGCGCCTTGGGATACATAGACCGCTTCCCAAAGATCGTAGCCGTCCAATCCGCAGAATGCGATCCTCTTGTGAAAGCATACAACAGAAAGGAGAAGATCGCATATGTGAAGCCAGATACGATTGCTGATGCCATAGCAGTAGGTTATCCAACATTCGGGCTTGAAGGCATTAATGCACTAGTGGAAACGCACGGCAGGGCAATAAGAGTTCCAGATTCAGGTATAATTGCCGCTGTCAAGGAGCTTGCAAAGAATGGGATATATGCTGAGACAGGCGGAGCTACAGGGTTTGCAGGATTCGCAGAGATGTACAGGTATGACAGAAGAGAACTTTCGGGAAAGAAGGTTGTTGTGATGGTTACGGGCAACAACGAGCCAAGGAGATAGCATGGTACTGGTATCGTCAAAAAAGAGGATGACGCTCAATCCGCTTGAACTTGTGATAAGGAGATGCCCGGTATGCCTCAAGGACACCGAGCAGGATGCCTTCTATGCGAATAATCCGGATTTCACTGCAGAGGCCATGACTCCCACCACACCCCAGTTCAGGGTAAGGGTTGCTGCTGCGGAGGAGCATAAGATGAACTGGTACATAGTATCCAAATGCAGGGAATGCGGGCACCTCTACAAGGTCACCGGCATTCTGCAATACAAGATGAAGGCGATAACCAAGCCGGTTGTAAAGGACGTTGATCTGGCCTTATTCTTCTGCGACATCTGCTACAACGAGCAGATGAAATACGAACCTGCGGAGATTTTCATAAAGCTGAGCGAGGGAAAGAATGTTTACCTGTGCGAAAAGCATGCGGCCGAGGTGGGCAAGGAGAAGGAAAAAAGCAAGTCCTACGCATCGCTGATAGGCCGGTTCAATGTCTGGAAGATAAACGACGCGATGCCGAAGGCCGTGCAGCTTCAAGACGGAACGGTAGTTGTGCTTGTAGGAGACCGCGGATACATGGAGGAGGTGCTTAGGACACTATACGAATCGGACGGCTTATCGATTGAGGAATTGGTCGGGAAGATGAAGGAAGGCAGTCTGATACATAAGACGAAGAACCTTATGGAATCGCAGATAGAGGCCCTAAAATCATTAGGACTCATAGAGGAGAGAAAAGGCAGTGGCATCTTTGGAAAGAAACATATTTTCTTGACTGATGGCGGAAGGTTGGTTGCAGGCAAGCTATAGCTTGAACGAGCGTTCTTTCCAGACAAACATTTCATCCCTGATCTTCTTCCCCCTGGAGCCGTTGACATGCAAAATCAGGATTCCTGTGTTTTTAGTAGGTATCCTTACTAGTTTATTGACCGAAATGTTGAGATACATTGAGGCTATTGTCCTTGTGACATGGCCGTGCGTAACTAACAGGACTGTCTTGCCCCCTGTATTTTCTATAAAGCTGCCTGGTGAATGGTTTTATGCGCTTCTTCAGATCAATAAGAGTCTCCCCTTTTCGGGCTTATATCTTTCCTCCGTGGTTCCTTGCCTCGCGAAGTCTTCAAGCAGCAGTTTGAATGGCCTGCCTTCGAATATGCCGGCATTCCTCTCCCTTATCTGCTTGACATAGTGTATGGGCGCCTTGTGGAATCTCCCGATCTCACTTGCAGTCTGTCTTGCTCTTGTCAAGTCGCTTGAGAATATCACGTCTATCTTCTCGCCTTTTAGCCTCAATCCGATTTTCTTGGCCTGTGCCATTCCCTTTTTATTTAGTCTGCTGTTTAGATGGCCTTGGACTATGTGTTTAGCGTTTGCATGCGTCTCCCCGTGTCTTATTATTATGAGTCTCATATTCACACCGCATTCCTGAGTTTCTGCGCTACTTTGTCCTCATCGGACTTTACCCTGGCCTTGACCAAGTCAGCAATAGAATTGATTCCGTTGTTTATCTCGCCTGCCGACTGAGCTAGCGATGCCAGTTTCATCGCGTTTCTGCTAAGCTTGTCGTAATTCGCTTCGCTGAGCTTGTGCTTGAGCATACTCCTGTTAGCGGAACCCAGCTTCTTTATGGCAGTGCACATGTCCTGGAGTGGGCCGAATGTTGCACTGCTGGCCCTGTTGAAACGATTCCTCCAGTCAAGCACTTCGTCTATGGCTGCCCTTATGGCATCGCGCTGCTGCGGAACTGATACGCGCTTGTTGAACTCGTCAAACTCCTTGTTCCTTATCTCCACGTACTTCCTGAGCAGAGCCTCTGACATCGCAGCCGTGGCTTCCTGGCTAAGCTTGTTGCCGCCTTTCGAGAATGTTGTATCGTATTGGAGTTTCCTGTCCGTGTCCTTGAGCACCGAATACGCCTCGTTTATCTCCTCTGACTTCTCCTTTGCCGCCTCGTCAGCGCTGACGTCAGGATGGTACTTCTTTATCATCTTTATGTATGCATCGCGTATCGCCTTCGGGTCGCTTGTGAAGCCTATGCCTAGCACCTCGTAATAGTTCTTCGAGATGGCGTTGGTTATGTCTATGTAGAATTTCTTGGCCTCGCCCCTGAACCGCGATTCGGCTTTCTCAGTGTCTTTTATCAGTCTCTCTATCTTGTCTTCCAGCCTATTCTCGCTCATCCTCCTCAGCTTTTCAGTTACGTTGTCCAGGAATCCCATTCTATTCACTGTTTAGGAAGCAGATCAGAGTGATATCCGCTTGAGTATCTCTGAGTATGCGTACTCGGATAGATTCTTAGGGAGCTTGTCCACTAGGAGCGTTGCGCCGCGCATGTCTATGTCCTTGTGCCTCTTGAGGAGTTTCCCTTTTGAGAAGTCCTTGAGGAGCGCCTCAAGATCCTTGTACCTGTTCTTCTCAATCAGGTATACTGAAGTTCCTTTTATGATAGGCCCTATGGCATCCCTGTGTCCTTTGAGGAAGCTTTCGGCCGCGCTGCGCATGAAGACATCGGGTCCTTTTAGCATGCGCGCTCCATTTCCATCGCGAGGCGCAAGGAAGAGCATGTTGCCCTTTCCTTCAGACACCCAGGGGATTGTGAGGAATATTCGGTAATCGTATCTTGCCGCAGCGTCTGTTATGATATTTGCCACCTTCCTCAGCTGCGGCCATACAATGTCCTCGCTTTTGTCCGGAACGTCAATGGATATTAGGTATAGAGAGAGCCCAGATGCGTTGAGGAATCTCTTTACAAGGCTTTGTGAAGAAGTGGCAGAGAACCCGGTACCGTAGAAGCATTTCATGCTCGGCTCCTTTACGAATTGCCTTGCTATGAGGACGAACTTCGCTAGCGATTCTGGTGAGACCCCCGCCGCGACGTTCCTGTTTGAGTCAACAGGGTCTATAACTATGAAATTCGAATTGAACTTCTTGACGAGGTTATGATCGCTCAGCCTGTTCTTGGTTCGCGGGTCAAGCATTATCGGCAATGAGAATAGTGCCGTGTTGTCGAGAAGCCTGAGAAGCGAGCCGAACTGGTATACCAGTATCTCGCAGAGGTATCCTGGGAATCCCCCCACTTTGACCTCCGCCCCGTATATGTTGTGGGCCTTGAGCATCGCCTTGAGCACTCTTGCATCGTCCCTCTGCTTTTCATTGAGATTCGAATTTATGAAATCTGCATGCAAAGGTGTCCTGTCCACAGTAGTGCCCATCTCCTCTATGCTGTCTATCTTGAGCGCAGGCACAAGGTCTATCCTTATTCCCAGTTCCTCAAGGAAGAGTCGTATGTAAGGATGCTCCGCGTACTTTATCTCGTACCTGTCCTTCTTTCCACTTGCGAGTTTCTTTCCATATGTCAGTCCCTTCCTTACCAGTTCTTTTGGATCAGTTTTCTTATGGAAAAGGACGAAAATATCGACATCTGAATCGCCCTTCAGGTTTGTCCCCCTTGCTATTGACCCTACTACCTTGAGCTCAACTCCCTTGTCGACTATCCTGGCGAGCCTGTGCATGACCACGTTTATGTTTGCAACAGTGGCAACTGTCTCGGCCTGGCTGGGCTTTATCTCATCAAGCACCTTGGCGAAAATCGATTCGGCCTTCCTAACCTTCCTTATCTCCATCGTTTCTGGTTGAGAATGCAAAGCTTAAAACCCTTGAGGCGCAAAGGATTAGTGCCAAGGGGCTCGTAGCGCAGCAGTAGCGCGTTTCGTTCGCAACGAAAAGGTCGCGGGTGCGATTCCCGCCGAGTCCAA
>CAYQOG010000033.1:0-7956 GCA_964419095.1 Microcaldota archaeon | reverse complement strand
GTTTCATCCTCATGCGTAAACGCAAGGGATTTCACAAGCCCTCGAAACTATTAAATATTGGTTTTGTCTTGCCGGAATATTGCAGGGGGTCGGATTTGAACCGACGAAGGCTCTAGGCCACGGGATCTTAAGTCCCGCGCATTTTCCGTGGCTTTGAATAAGCCATTCCAGGCTCTGCCACCCCTGCATGTAGGGGTATATATCCGACTAGGTTTAAATGCGTTCGCGGTCTGGACCCAGGGCACGTATAGTAAGGGTTATGAACTCAGTTATCAATCAGTAGCGTGATAGTATGAAGACGGCAAGCTTTGCAGTGCAGATGAACGAGAAGGCATCAAGGATTGAGCTCTTCGTGAGGATCGTATGGTACATAATAAGCGTTATAGTGCTATTTGTATTTGCAGTGATAGTTGAAATATGCTTTGTTCTAGAATGGCTTGTCATACTCATACTCGGGAAGAGGAACGAGGCATTAAACGGGGTTCTGAAGGCCTATCTCAGCTACGTGGTCCAGTTTGACGCATACCTTCTCCTCCTGACAGATGAGAGGAGCCCGCTAATACCTTCAGGCAGCATAACGATGAAATCGGTAAGCTTCAGAGCCACCAGCGCTACTCAAGCATCGAGGCTGGAGCTCTTCGTGAGGATATTGTGGGGCCTGCTCACATCCCTGGTTCTTGCAGTGCTTGGAATAGTAATGTGGATATGCCTAATACCCCTATGGCTGATAATACTCATAACAGGCAAGAGGAACATCTCCCTTGCGGGCTTCATAAGGAGGGTCATGGTATACACAGTGCAGGCTTACACGTATCTGCTTCTCCTGACAGACGAAAGAAGCCCCCTCTTTCCCGAGTGACTGCGCTCCTGAATAATTCTGCGGCGCGTGATCAGGCGTACATGGATGGCCCCTGGTCAGGAGTCGTCCCTTCAAGGCTTTCATTAGTATCCTTGACCTTCTTGGACATGCTCCTTATCTTCGTCTCGACGAGCTTCGCCTCCTTCTCCAAGTCGTCGAGATCAATGTTCATGTTCATCAGCTTGTTTAGGCCTTCTATCGCAAGCTCTGCATACTTGGGGTCCATTATGGAGGGACTCACTTCCACCAGCAGGTCCATCATCGGTATCTTGTATTCGTCCGCGTTGGTCATGATTATAGCGCCTATTCCCGCTATCACTCCCTCCGCTATGGGTTTTATGCCTACGCTGCTGGCTTTCTTTATTATTGCAGGATCCGGCGATGCTATGTAGATGTTGCTGCTCGGCTTCTGGGACGGCATCCCGCTTATCGATATTATCTTCGCTATGCCGTACTTCCTTACGAAGGCAATCACTTCCATGCTCAATTGGTATATGGCATCCGGAGGAACTGTGAATTCGGATATGATGAGCACGACCTTTGAGGAATCATCCTTGTAGAGCCTTGCAGGGAACATTGGCACCCCGTTGTGTATTGTTGCGATTGGGGGGAAGAGATCGCTCTCCAGGTGCCCTATGTATTCCATCTTCAGTTTCTCGATTATGTAGCTGCCTGCCATGGATCCGACGAGGCCCGCGCCCGGGAATGCCTCTATTAAACTGTATCCTTTCAGATTGTACTCCTTTGAGAGCTTTATGCTGATCATTATATCAGGAATAGATTGCACCAAAGGTATTTAAAGTTAGGCAAGCCCGCTCAGCGCTTTTCCGGTTCGCTGCGCATTTGCAGCATCAAGTCTTTATCTCTGAAAGTTTTCTTCTTAAGTTACAATATAACCAATTTTGCTACCTGTTTTGTAAAAAACTCATCGCTTTTAAATAGGAGAAAATTCACTTTCATACTTGCTTCTGATATTAGTGATTCGCATGAGCAAGGCACCAGTTTCTGCGTACAATAGGGACAAGGCAGCAAAGGGGAGGCAGGACAAGGACAGCGTGGAATGCCAGATTCTCCGAGAATTGAGCATGGACGCGAGGCAGAGCCTAAGCGCCATAGCCGAGAAGGGAAAGGCCAGCAAGACGACTGTCTTCAATGAACTTAATTCCTTGATACAGGAGAAGGAGATAAAGTTCGTTCCTGAGGTCAACCTTGAGGAGTTGTGGAGGCACGAGCTCCTTTACACCACGAAGTGGATGCAGAAGAGGGAATTCAGGCAGCTTGACATACATGCGATAGGTTTCAACGAGTATGTTGCATTTGTAAAGTTCATAGGAAAGAAGCCTAGCGATGCGGAAGTGGCCAAGGCTGCAAGCTCTTCGTATACTCCGCAGAACATATCGGCATTGTACGGCAAGTACGATCTTTTCATCTACCTCGTTGCGAGGGATCACAGCGAGGTCAACATGTTCGTAAACACGTTCAGCAGGTCCCTACACGGATACAAAATGAGAGTCCGTGTCAAGCCCATAAGGAAGAGCCTCGGCTTCTTCCCGCTTAGGAACGAGCTGATAGAGCAGTTCAAGCTCCCTGAGAAGTACAAGAAGCTCCTTCTCACCCTGAACCAGGATTCGCGTGGACAGCTGAGCCAGGGCATAGAGATGGACAAGAACACGATTACATACATCTACAAAACGCTGCTCGAGTACGGCATAATAAACAGGACAACCATGTACATGAGGAACCCCGACCAGGGCTTCGCGGGCATAATCACATACAGCATAGTCGACTACGCCCAATTCAACAAGAACAAGTACAAGTGGTTCGAGCACCTTGTCAACATGGACAACAACAAGCAGGGCATGTACACCTTCATGGCGGACATGCACGAACCTTACGGGGGCATGATAATAGTCAATGCCAAGAACGCCGCTACATTCGACGGAATAAAGAGATCCCTGGAGAACCTGAGGCTGGGCATAGAGATAGACAGTCTTGTCATATCGAGGTCGGTACTAGGCGACCTTGGAGTCAGAAACTTCGACCTCAGATACTCGAACCAGTACGGCATGCTTGCCACTGAGGGCCTTGCACCTAAGGTCAAGGAGGACGAGTACGCGAAGGGGAGGGCAAGGCAGGTCTACATAGACTTCTGAACGTTTGGTGTTGATCGTATGCCAGTAACAAGGGATTCCGTACGAAGGGAGATACACAGGACCATTAATGACGTGAGGAGGGATCCCAGCCCCCGCATCACTGGATACGAACGCATGCGGATCAGGACCATAACCGCAAACGTTGTGCGGGTGGATGCTGCCCTGGGGGACGAACGATTCATAGGCACGGTGGTGCAGGTAATAAGCCAGATGGCAAAGAGGAACCTCGAGACCTGCCAGCACATCTCTATAGCACTTGCAAGGGCTGCAGAGGCATCGGAGAGCGTTAATACCGTTGGCAGGGTTATGCGCGGCCTTATACATTACGAGGACAAGGGTCCGGACCACGGATACGAAGCTGCTGGTTTCGTGCTGTGGCACATGTCTGGGGTCAGGAAGCAGAAGCTTTCGCCCGAGGAGGTCGCAGATGCACTCGCTCAGTACAGGCTCGACCGTGCTATACAAGAGAGGATTAGCGGAAGCTCCTATGAAAGGGGCAAGAGTAATAAGCCTTTGCAGCCTGATTAGAGTTGCTATTATGACGATGATGAGACAGTCCGTGCGTGAAAATATCTCCTCAACGCTTCTCAGGAGGAGCGACGGCGCAGTGTTTGGGCAGAGGGAAGGGGGTTCGGTGCGCACCATAGCTGCAAATGCGGAGCGCGTTGAGGCTGCAGTGGACGGGCACAGGATAGCGGACAGGGTTGCAAGTACGCTCATAGAATTGGCGAGAAGGGATCTTTCAGTGGCGCAGCGCGTCTCATGCGGCATGGCCATGTTTTCAGAGAGGCTTCCTGAACCTTTTGCCGTATCTGCCATGCTTGAGGGTCTTAAGGTATACGCTGCGGTATCGCTTGCCGCATGCAACGAGGCCGTCAACTTCGTGATTTCACAACTCAACAGCAGGAGAAACGATTACACTCCACGGCAGCTTGCCGACATAATAAAGAATGGGAGCCTGGACGGGATGATATGGAGAAGGGTCGATGTGCCAGTCTATGTCCCTAGGAACAAGGAGAAGAGACCATACAACCTGGGTAGACTCTAGCCTTTATGCGCGACTCCGTTTTCGTAGACAGCAAGCTCTTCCTTCATCTTGATTACCTCCATTAGCTCATTTGCGCTGAGCAGGGGCTTCCTTGTCCTGTCGATGTCGTCTATTGCGATTCTCGGGCACGCGGTGTTGACGAAAGCGTCGAATTCCATCATGTTGTTTAGTGAATCGAAGTCGAACGTGTTTGCGACCAGTATCCCGGCGCTCATGCCAGATTTCTCTATCTTGCTCTTTAGTATCGTCGCTAGCGCCATGTTGTGCTGTCCGTTCTTTGTGGTTAGCATGATCCCTATCTTCTTCGCCTCAAGTGACCTCAGTATCTTTGCCCTTCTCTTCTTGGCATAGAGCTCTCTATATGAGTCGAATCTTTCTATGACACCCTGGAAAGGCTCTATGACAAAGAATGGTTTCCTCGTTGCAAGAACCGCGCCGAGCGGATGGAATATTCCACCGCCGAAATAAACCAGTGCATCGACTTTTGAATCCACTGTTGCTGCACTTCCTATGTCGCAGCCGAGTATCTGGCCATTCTTCTTCGCAAAGCCGTAAGGCTTGCCTATGAAGACTTCATGTCCCTTTGACTCGTAAAATCGCTTTACTATGTCCAATTGATGCATGTGCTGTATCGTCGTTACTAAGCCTATCTTCTTGTATGGTTTGAGCTGTTCAAGCGACTCTGGAAGCAAATCGAGAGGTGCGTCTATCTCGTAGCTTATGTACTCCACGTTGAAGTCCACGTGGTGGAACTCCGCATGGCCGAAGTGTACGAGCTTGTCGGCCTTGAGGTTCTTTGCCTCGTCAAGCGCAAGGTCGCACGCACCGAAGGTAGGCGAAGCGGAGATGAAGACTTCGTTGCCTTCCCTCTCGAGCTTCTTTGCGTGTTCAAGCGCCTTCTGTTTCAGCCCTTCCGGAAACTGCAATAAGATTCTCATGCGAATGCACTAGGAAAAGCTTCCATATCGATATTGCCTTAACTGGTATATAAATATGCTTTTCCTAATTTGTCTGTTTGTCATGGAGGATCAGGTAGTGCTGGTAAACGAGTACGATGAGCCTGTGGGTCTAGCGGGGAAGATGGCCGCCCACCAGAACGGAGGGAGGCTGCATCGTGCCATATCCATATTCATATTCAATAAGAAGGGCGAGACCATGCTGCAGCAGCGTGCCGACTCAAAATACCACAGCCCCGGCCTCTGGACCAATACCACATGCGGGCATCCCCTGCCTGACGAGAGTCCAGTCGCTGCGGCCCACAGGAAGCTGCAGCAGGAAATGGGTTTCGACTGCGAGATGTACGAGGCATTCTCCTTCACATACCAGGCTGACGTGGGGAACGGTCTCATGGAGAATGAGTTCGATCACGTAATCTTCGGAATGTATGAAAAGGATCCTGTCCTCAATCCGCATGAGGCAAAGAACTGGAAGTGGATGAATATCTATGCGTTGAAGAAGGATTTGAAGAAGAATCCGATGCTATACACTCCATGGCTCAAGCTTGCCATCGGCCAGGTTATAGAGCATTATGCCGGAACTGCAGGAGAGCAGAAACGAAGCAGCAGCGGATTCGGAAAGTAGATTAGACGCCGTGGAACCAGAAGCCCTTCTCCTGCTTGTTCGCCTTCTTCTTGCTGCTTCCGCCGAATAGCCTTCCAATCAGAGATTTCTTCTTCTCAGGAACAGGCACGACTCCCAGCTTCATCTCCGGGTGCATCTCTGCATAAGCATTCTGCCATTCGTGGAACTTTACGAGCTTGTCCTCCTCTCCTTTCTTCACAGCCTCCTCGTACTGCGCCTTCATGCTCTTCCATTCCTCCATGGAATACGAATAGGGAGGATGCTCCCTTATCGAAGGCGGGTCGAACTGGTAGACGTACATGTTCTTGTAGTAGTCGAAATCCGATATGGCCATTGCCTTCTGGTCTACTTCAACACCCTCGCTTGCAAGGAAGTCTATGAGGCCCTCAATGCTTATCTTCTCCTTCAGGTTCTTCGAATCGGAAGGGTTGTATGTTATTGATATCTTGAGCTTCGCGAACTCCACCTTGGCCTTGAGAATCGCATCGTTGAGAAGAAGCCTGTACTGCAGCCTTGCGGCATGCTCCAAGTCTATGAGATCCTCCTTCTTTATGTTTGAGAAGTCGACCTGCTTGACAATGTCGTACGGAACCCTGTACTCCTTTCCGTTCTCCACTACCTTGTCGTTGTAGTCGTTCTCGGAAGCCTCGCGCTGTAGCCTAAGGTCTCTCTGGTATGCAGTCTCCTGTGGACCCGTTTCGCGTCTGTCCAATTAAATCACGAGATGAATAATCAGCAGTTGCACGAGCCGGCTCCTGCATCATGTCCGCCGCATCCGCAGCCCTGTCCCGCTTCCTCCGCGTGGCCATTCCCGCCTGCTCCGCATCCGCATGAACCTTCAGACCTTCCGCACTCGCAGGATTCCTCCTCTTGCATCTTCTCCTTTACCATGGGCTTTGTAGTTGCCATTGCCATTACTGGCGCAGGCGATGCCGTTGCGGTTGCGGCCTGCCTTGCGGCCTTTGCGGCCATCGTCTTTGCCGCTTCCGCGAGGTTGACAGGGAAGTTGAAGTAATCGTTTGCCTTGACATAGGTGCGCTGGTACGGCTCGCTGGCCTCGAGTTCCTTGACATTCCTCATGTACTTGTCGCCGGAGTAGGACCACTTCTCGTGCATCGTCTCCCATTCCTTCGAAGGGATTGCGTACTGCCTCTGGATCTTGTCCCTGTAGACTTCTGGGAAGACGTTGAACGTACAGAATGGAAGCACTCGTCCGTCAGGCATTGCGTAATGGATGTCGCACTTCTCTACCCTCTTTATGTCATATGTATATTCGTCCTGGAAGTGCATCATGCCTATGAAGAGCGACTTGAGCTGGAAGGCACCCATAGATGCAAAGTCCCTCTTGAGTATTACGCTCATCAGGAGCTTTGCGAAGTTTACGGATTTAGGCTGCTTCTCCTTGTCGATGAACTTGCCTATTCCAGTGACCGCCTTTAGCGCTACGAGCTTCCTCTGGATCATGTTCTTTCCTTCCATCTCGTTGACAGATGCCTGGAGGTGTTCGAGCATTCCCGCTACGTCGACGAACCTTGTTACAGGAACGATCTTTCCGTCCTTGTCCTGGAAGATGTACGAGCCGGCTCCGCATGCGAAGTGTATCGAGAGGTCGTACTTGTAACCGCCGCTCAGCGCCTCGAGGAACTTATTTATTCCGCCTACATAAGGAACGGAGAACCAGTCTTCCTTTGTTATCACGCCACCTGTCTGCGCCTCTATTAACTTAATGGCTCCCGGGATTGAGATTCTCTGCTTCTCTCTCATCCTTGAGGGCATCCTTCCTACCAATGAGACTGGCTGGAAGTTGACAGCCTTGACAACGTCGTTATTGTTAAGGGCGAAGTTGATTATATTGCCAAGTTCGTGGTCATTTATCGTCCTTATTACCGTAGGCACGAGGACTATTCCCACGCCCGCCTTTCGCGCAGCGTCGAACGTCATAGGCGTTTCCCAGTGGTTCTTTGGGTTTGCCCTCTTGCTTACTCCGTCGAAGCTTAGGTACAGCGTGCTTACGCCCGCATGCCTGAGCTTTACCATCTCCTCCGGATGCAGCCCGAGGTTTATGCCTGTGGTGTTGAGCTGGATCTGGTCGAAGCCAGCCTCCTTTGCGTTCTTGACTATCTGCACGAGCTCCGGTCTCATGGTAGGCTCTCCGCCTGTAATCTGCAACGCGTTTGCAGGTATCGGCTTCTGATGCCTCAATACGTAGAATATCTTGTTCAATTCGTCTACAGTGGGTTCGTATATTGCCTCGCCCTCTTTTGCATAGAAGAAGCAGTACCAGCATGAGAGGTGGCACCTGTTCGTTATGACCA
>CAYQOG010000032.1:0-8391 GCA_964419095.1 Microcaldota archaeon | reverse complement strand
CGGCAGAGGAGACTACTTACCTAAAATCCCACACCTTTAGGTGTGGGTACTTTAAATCTTGATTGGGATACTTCTACGTTTGCATGTTGCTGCTAGGAATACTATTCTACCTCTCGAGCCTTCTCATCGGCTTCCTCCTCTCGGATTACTTCTTCTCAAGATACGTTGAGCTGCGCATAATACGGCTTGCGATGGGAATACCGATGGGCTTTGCCATCGCCGCATACCTTGTCCTCCTGATGGAGGCATTCGTGGGCTCGTTCAACGAGTTCTTCATGCTCGCCGCATCGCTGCTAATGCTTGCGTTGTCATTTCTCCTCTACTTCGCGCGGCGCAGGTCATTGCTCAAGGCATTCACTCTGACACTTGAAGAATTCAACGCGCACGGCATATTCTACGCAAGCATAATGTGCTTCACGGCAGGGTTGATACTGCTTCAGGTCCAGGGTCTCCACACGGTCGGAGGCGGAACGATACAAGGGGGAGACAATTTCGGCCTTGATTACCTTTACCACCTTGGCATAGGCAACTCGCTTATATACACCGGCTTCCCGCCGAAGCTGCCATATGCTGCCGGTGCGCTCAACATCTATCCGTTCATACCTGACTTCTACTATTCAATGCTCGTCTACAGCGGGGCAGGGCTGATAACATCCTATTATCTTATGAACTTCCTGCTCTACTTCAGCCTAATTGCAGTTGGCTCATTCCTCTTCTACAAAATCTCCAAAAGTCAAAGGCTTCCGGTAGTGGGAATGGCCATCTTCATCTTCTGCGGGCAGGGCCTCAGCCTCCTTGTCATGCTCCTGCTAAACGCATCGCCTGTGATACCCGTGCCTGGAAGCAGCAGCATTTTCTACCAGCTTACATATCCCCTGTTCAATTTCATACAGCCCCTGATCAACAACTTCGCGCCGCAGCACGAGTACCTTCTCGGATTTCCCTACACCATTACAATAATAACCCTGCTCTATCTGATGTTCCTCGATAAAAAAAAGGCAGAACCGTCTAAAAGCCTCTTCTTCCTTGCCCTCCTAGCAGGGCTGCTGCCTCTGATTCACCCTGACTCATTCCTTGTGCTCTGCATATTCGCAATTGTCATCGCACTCTATTCGATACTCTCCTCCGAGTCAAGATCCCGTTCTTCAATATTCAGGTACTGGTTCATGGCGATAGTTATCGCATTGCTCGCCGCAACTCCTGCCGTGCTCTACATACACTCCCAGCATCTGCAAAACAATATCATATCAAACGCGTTTACAGAAGCGGTATGGTATGTTCAAGGCGCAAATATCCTCTACCTGATAGGCCTGCACGCGCTTTTCTGGACGGAGGTCCTTGGCCCTATATTCATCCTCGGCGTTCTTGGACTTCTCACGCTGAAAAAGAGGGAAATGGTGCTCTTCATCGCGCCGCTGCTGGTCTTCCTGCTCGTGAACCTTGCATGGTTCCCGCCCGGATTCGGCGATTCAAACAAATTCACCGTCTATGTGATCTTCTTCTTCGGCCTTTCATCGGCCATGCTTCTATCGCGCCTCTACAGCAGGAAGGGCAGGCTTGTCAAGGTCATTGCAGCGATTCTGCTTATTGCCATAATCTTCAACGGCTTCGCAGAGGAGTACTTCGACTTCCAGGCAGTCTATCCGGTTGCAGAGAACCTCTCCCTGAATGCAAGCTCATGGATCGTAAACAATACAAGCCCGAAATCCATCTTCGTTACCAATTGCTACAAGCAGACCTTTGACTATCTCTCCACGATTGCTGGGAGGACAACCCTTCTGGACATGGAGATGTACACCGAGCCTGTGGGCATATACACCTACAACATAAACACGGTCTCAAGCGGCATCGACAACTTCATGCAGAATCCAAGCTGCGCATTCGCCAAGCAGTACAACATATCCTATGTCGTCTTCAGCCATCTCAATTCCCTCCCAGGCGCGGCTGCATGCGCCTCAGTCGACTACATCTCGGCCACAAGCTCCAGAAATCTCACCTACGTCAACGCTTTCCTTGACAATGCTACCAATGAAAGCATACTTGTCTACAAGACAAAGTGCAGATAAATCCGGACAGGCGCAATAAAGTGATTTAAGCTTTCGCGTCCCATATTCGAGCGATTTGATGCCAGTACTTGGAGTGCACGATGGTCATGACAGCGGCGCAGCACTCGTGGACAGGGGCAAGGTCATAAGCGCCATAAACGAGGAGCGCTTCACCAAGCTGAAAAACGACGTCGGCTTCCCTTCCAATTCCATAAAATACCTTTCGAAATTCTCCGAGGCAGATGAAATAGAAACGGTTGCGGTGGCAAGGCTTGACGGAGCTGCCATCTTCACGAGGATCTTTCCTGGAATCGACGTCAGGAGGAGGAAGCTCTTCAGGAGGGAGATACCCAAACCCTCCTACCTGAGCATGCAGCTCTCGAATTTGGTCTTCAAGGCGATGCAGGAACAGAGGCCGCGATGGCTCTGGAAGCCGATCGGCATGGGCGTGGGAAAGTCCGTAATGAGCGGAAAGCTCAAACAGAACGGAATCGAGAAGAAGGTTGTCCTTGTGGAGCACCATACCGCTCACGCGGCAAGCGCATACTACGCATCGGGATTCAAGGATGCGCTTGTCTTGACGCTTGATGCTTCTGGAGACGGGATATGCGGTTCCGTATCGATAGGCGAGAAGGGCGAGCTCACACGGATCAATGAGTTCAGGGCGGGTGCCAGCCTCGGAATACTTTACGGAGCTGCGACCATCGCCTGCGACATGCGCTTCAGCGAGGATGAGGGGAAACTCATGAGCCTTGCAGCTTATTCATATCCCACGGAGATGAGGGAGCTTGAAAGGTTCTCAAGATACGACGAGAAGAAGAAGCAGCTTGTAAGCGAATCGGGGATAAAATACGAATTCCTGCTCGGGGAGCATTTCAGGAACACGCTGCTCTGGAAAAGCAGCAGGGAGGCGTTCGCATACTCCGTGCAGAAGCACGTGGAGGGACAGGTGCTCAAGATCGTCAGGCAGTATACCAAGGAAACTGGCATACACAACGTCGCAGTTGCCGGAGGCCTCTTTTCAAATATAATAATAAACATGAGGATAAACGAGCTGCCTGAAGTAAAGGGCTTCTTCATAGCCCCGCAGATGGGCGACGGCGGGCTTGCGCTAGGAGCTGCATACTACGTCGATTTCGAGGAGAACGGCAGATTCAACGAGAAGCAGGTAAGGAGCATATACTACGGGCCCGAATACTCGGACGGCAAGATAGAGGGCGTTCTGGAAAAGTACAGGCGCCATAAAAAGATACGCTATGAGGAGGTGAGCGACATAGCAAAGTATACCGCCGACAAGATGCTGGACAGGGGAGAGATAATGCTCTGGTTCCAGGGAAGGATGGAATTCGGGCCCAGGGCGCTTGGGGCAAGGAGCGTGCTCGCCCTTCCAAACGACAACGAGAACAGGAGCAGGCTCAACCTGATTATCAAGAAGAGGCCGTACTACCAGCCCTTTGCCAGCACTATACTCGAGGAGGATGCAAGGAAGCTGCTCGACCCTTGCATACGCACCAACAAGTTCATGACCGTGGGCTACAAGATAAGGGAGGGGTGCTACGAAGAACTTGTAGCCGCATCGCATATAGACAGGACTACACGTCCGCAGATGCTCGGCGACGAGAACAAACTCTACAGGGAGCTGATGGAAAGGGTCAGGAAAGGAAACGGGATCGGCGCAATGTTGAACACAAGCCTTAACAAGCACGGCAAGCCGATGGTCATGGATCCTGAGGATGCGCTCTGGACGCTGATGAATACGGGAGCCACCAGCCTCTCGATAGGAAACTTCCACGTTGAGAAGGTTTAGTACTTGCGCACGTAGAGCTCCTCGAGTGCCGAGAGTAGTATCTTCTTGTAATCGTTGTCAGGAAAGGTGGCACCGTGCTTCTTTACCGCGACCTTTGCTTTCTCGCCATATTTCTCAGCAACTTTTCTCGCGTAATCAAGGCTCTTGTACTTTTCAATCAGCCCTATAACGAAGTTTATCTCATCCTGCGACTTCTGTTCCCTCCTCTTTTTGTATATTACATCAAGTTTTGTTCTCTCATCCTTTGTTGCGTTCTTGTATGCGTGCAGTATTATCAGGGTCAGCTTACCCTCGTATATGTCTCCGAATCTCTTCTTTCCGAAGACCTTCTCGTCAGCCGTCATGTCAAGTATGTCGTCAGTTATCTGGAACGCTACGCCTGCAGGCTCTCCGACTTCGCGCAAAGCATTCTGCGTCTTCTCGTCCCTCCCTGCGGCCATCGCGCCTAGCTGCATAGGCCCGTATACCGTGTAATAGCAGGTCTTGCTCTGGATTATCCTGAAGTATAACTCCTCTGTGGCCTTTTCGAGGCTATGCACGTTGTATATGAAATCGGTTTCAACATACTGCCCCTCGACCGTCTGCTCGAGCATGTCGTAGAACTTGTCGTATACCCTTCCGCCTTTTTCTATGCCTACCTCTACTATGTAGTCCTTCAGTATTTTCCACATCGAGATATGCACGCCATCGCCGGCGTTTATCGCTATCTCGCTTCCATACAACTTGTGCAGCGCGGGCTTCCCCCTTCTCATCTCCGAGTTGTCCTCTATGTCATCGTGGATAAGTATCCAGTCCTCGGATATCTGCATTGCTGCTCCTGGAAGAACAAGTTCGTCTTTGTCTGCGCCGAACATCTGGCCGCAGAGCATTAGAAGTCCTGGCCTCCGGTAGCTTCCCATCCTCTCGCTGTAATCCCTGGATATCCTATAGTGCTCCAGCGGCTCCTTGAGCGGTATGTACTTCATTATTTCCGAGTATACCGGAGTCCTGATGCTCTCTATGTACTCCTTGAAATTCATGTCAACGCGCTTTTACCTATTTACTGATAAGGATTTAAAGTAATTGCAGGATTCGTTGATTGGACGTCTTGGGCGGAAAGTCGGATATGCTTGATGTTTATACCTTCACGGTTCCTTTCTTTATCTTGGCGATCATTTCCATCGCGTCGCTGCCTTCGCATGTGACGTTCATGCTCTTGCATGTGCCCAGAACTTGGTTTACCCTTGATGCAAGCGAGTTTCCATAAAGCGAAGCTTCTTTTGACTTTGCCACTTTCTTTACCTGTTCAAGCGTTATGTTTCCCGCGACCTCTTCCTTGACTTTCGATCCCTTCTGTATGCCGATCTCTTTCAATATAAGCGCGCTTGTCGGCGGCGCACCGACCTCTATCCTGAAGGACTTGTTGGTCGTTTCGACTATTACCTTCACAGGAACCTTTATTCCCTCGTAAGCCGATGTCTTTGCATTTATCTCGTTTATTATGTTCGTGACATTGACTCCGAGAGGGCCGAGTGCCGGTCCGAAAGGCGCTCCTCCGGTAGCCTTTCCTCCCTCAATCAATCCGTTTATTACGACTTCAGCCATTTCATACAGCCTCTGCTTTCTCGATTACACGCGCCATGTTCGATTTCGTTGTGACGGGTATCGGCACAGCCACATCCATCAACTCCACTGTTATCTCTTCCTTTGACTGGTCTATCTTGATGACCTTTGCCTTGTAGCCTTTGAAAGGCCCCGCAAGGAACTCCACGACATCATTGACTCCGATCTCCTGGGCGTGCTTCTTCGTGACAAGCATCTTGTCAAGGTCCTCCTCAGACAGCGCAGTCGGAAGGACTCCCTTTACATGCGGCTCGTTCATTACCAATTCACGGCATGCAAGCTCGTTCTCAGCCTCTACTATGAGGTAGCCGCGCATTCCTTCAAGGAGCACAATGGCGTAGACTCCGCTGCCGCCCTTCTGCACCTTATTCTCCAATATGTCCGCGGTTATCTTCTCCTGGCTTGACGTTACCCTTACAACGAAGTACAATACATCACCCGGTTGCTTTTTTAGCCTTTAAGTATATGTCTCTCCTGCATGATCGGCATCATGACCAAAGCTCAAAGCGCCGAAGCCACGAGGGCTTACCTAAAAGCGCATAAGCTAATGGATAAACAACACAATGTAGTTAGGAGAAACTCTTTTATATACTTTCCTGTTATCGGCATTGATGAAAAGGAAAGGAAGGAGCTTCTCAAACTGGGCGCAGTTCCCGCAAAAATGCATTTCAAGAGATCCACAGTGCATAAGGACTACAGGAAGCTGCTAATGACTAAGCTTGGCAAGGAAAACTACGATAAAGCGACCAAGAGCTACGACCAGATCGGAGACACGGCCGTGGTGGACGCCGATCCCGCAACGGCAAGAAAGATCGCCAAGGTCATAATGTCGGTCAACAAGAACGTACAGAGGGTGGTCAGGAAAAGCGGGGCAGTATCTGGATTATACAGAACCAGGAAATTCAAACATGTTGCCGGAAAGCGCGGATACGAGATACTTTACAGGGAGAATGGAATCACGCTCGGCACCGATATACGGAAATCGTTCTTCTCGCCCAGGCTCGCATATGAGAGGAAAAGAGTGTCCGAATCTGCGGCAGACCAAGAGAATGTTATAGTCATGTTCGCAGGAATAGGCCCGTTTGCAATACTCATAGCAAAAGAGCATCCCGATTCAAAGGTTGTTGCCATGGAATTGAACGGGAATGCATACAAGGAGTTGCTCCGAAATATCAGCCTGAACAGACTTGGAAACGTAAGCGCAGTACTTGGAGATGCAAAAAGGCAGAGTGGCAAGTACAAAGGGTTTGCGGACAGGATAGTGATGCCGCTTCCAACCAACGCCTACCAATTCCTCCATGCCGCTCTAAGAATGGCGAAAAGGAGTTGCATAATACACTATTACGCCTTCTCAGATGCCGATGACCCTTATTCATATCAAATCGGGAAGCTAAAGGCCTTCTTTTCTGCCAGGAACGCGCAAATCAGGATCTTGAAGAGGCGCATAGTGAGGACCTACTCCTCAAGGCAGGTGGAAATCGGACTTGATTTCAGGGTTTCCAGGCATGCGTAGTGAAAGGAGAAACTTATATATGCCTTTTTGTTGAGTTACTGATGGTTGGACATGGATAAGCTGAAAGGTCAGTCGGCGATAGAGTTCATCACAACCTACGCATGGTCATTGATAATGATCACGGTCTTCCTAGTGGTCATCTCCATATTCATATTCTCGAAAGGAACGAGCACATATTCTCCTTCCTCATGCTACATCAGCCCGACCATCCAGTGCCAAACCCTGGCGTTCATCACGAACAGCGTCGGATCCACAGTGACCCTGGTATTCATAAACAATCTTGGAACAAAGCTATATTTCCCCGCCAATTCCTTTTCGATAACCTCATCATTTTTCCCGCAAGGCAAGTATCTAGGGGCATGCTACCCATCCAACGCGCCTCAAGGCACGCAGGAAATATGCAACGCAACATTGCTGGGCTACAGTCCCGGATCCGGAGTCCAGCTAAATTTCCCATTCTCCATTAACTACCAGATATGCTCGCCTTTGTGCGCCAACACTCTCTACAGCACAACAGGCACTGCAACGGCATTCGTGGCGCTCTCATCACTTGGGCTGATAATACCCGTAAACCTCGTCACGACCAACGGGGGAGGGAGCATAGTCATTCAGGGAGTGAGCTATTCAAGCGGTTCCCGGGTGAATCTACTCACCGGGATAAGATACTCGGTTGGCGCAGGCGCCTATCCTGGATACCTTTTCAGCTCATGGTCAACTTCGGGAAACGTGGTATTGGGAAGCACCTCGGCTTCCTCCACGACCCTGACCGCCCATGCGCCAGGCACATTGACACTCAATTACGTCGTCTCAAATACGCCTCTCTCACTGGCTGCGCCTTCGCCTACCAGCTATACGATAGACCAGGGCCAGGGAGTCACTATAACGGACACTGGCGCATCAGGCGGCGGACCTCCTTACACATACCAGTGGCTTCAGGCTTATGGCGGTGGCGGCTATGGCAATGCCGGAGGCTGCACTGCGCCTACGACAAGCACCTGCGTATTCTACAGCGGCACCACCACAACAACAGGTTCATACAGCTTCATACTCAAGGCGAGCGACACAAGGGGCAATAGCGTTAATTCAGTGGCATCGAACGTTGTTGTAAACAATGCGCTGGTGCTGGCTGGGTCCACCACACCAGCAACAAACACCATAGTACAGGGCCACACTGCCGTAATAAATGGGGCATCAGCCGGCGGAGGAACTACACCCTACTCATACCAATGGCTTGAGGAGGCTCCAAGCGCAAACGCCTACAGTAGCTCAGCAGACTGCTCGCCTGCGACAAGCCAGAACTGCAACTTCGTCACTACAACATCGAGCAACTCAGGCGTATACAACTTCGAGCTGCAGATATCCGATTCCGCAAGCTCACCAGAAAGCGTCATCTCCAACCCAGTCAATGTCATAGTCAACAACGC
>CAYQOG010000031.1:3683-9498 GCA_964419095.1 Microcaldota archaeon | reverse complement strand
CAGGAGAGCCGGGAAGTGCAGGCAGTGCTGGCGCAGGCGGCAACGGCGGCACAGGGGTAAGCCAGGGCGGGAAGGGAGGCAGCGCCGGCACAGGCGGTTCGGGCAGCTCTTATGCCGGCGGCGGAGGCGGCGGAGGCTATGGGGCAGGCGGTGGAGATGACAATTCGGCAGGTGGCAGCAACGGCGGCAATGGCTTTGGCAACAATGCCGGCGTGGGCAGTGATAGCGGCACAGGCGCATCAGGCACCTACTACGGCGGCAACGGAGGAAAAGTGACACTCAGCTGGTCTGGATCGTCCTGTCCTATATAACGCCAATTTTATCAGACTTGGAATTTGTTTGACCATTAGCTTTTTAAAGAAGAGCGTCCATTACACTATCGTGGGTCTATGGCCAGAAACAATCGAACAATCTCGGAAAGGTATCCTGCAAACCATCTCGCATACGTGCTTGAGCTTCTAGGAAGCCTTCTTTACGTTATAGCGGCAATATACATACTTGCATCTTTCGGAGGCTACTCGCTGAATCCGAGGCCGTTTATCGACTTGATTGCCGGGGGCATCTGGCTCCCGTTCTTCTACAGCGCAGCCATAGTGGGCACGGTGCTCCTCTTCATAGTCAGCTTCACGAACCTGATGAGAAGCAGGTCAAGGTCTGCGCACAGGTACGGAATGATGGTCTCGGTGCTCACTGGCCTTGCATGGATCGGTTTCACTGCCGGAAACCTCTTCCTCTCGATACTCGTGATAATAGGCTTCATAGTATCTGCTGTGGGAAGCGCGTACGGCATGGTTGACCTGCTCGAAAGCGAGCGATGAGCAAAAATCCGGGAACCATAGCATTGAGATTAAGCTTTTAAAACCCTGAGAGTAAGTATCAAGGGAGAACATGGGAATCCTCTCTACATTATCATTCCTTGTAGTCGTACTGATAGTCTCGCTTCTGATGTACGTGTTGTTCAAGGGCACATTCGAAGGCGCAAGCCTCTTCAACAACTATACCCAGGGGAACTTCAATCTCTCGTTTACCACAGTAAGGCAGCAGGTCTATGTGCCGCAGAACCAGACCGTGGCGTATGCTCTCATGCTGATCAATAACGACAGGGGTAACTACAGTCTGGCACCTGTCGCTCTCTCAAACGGGACATCGGGGCAGCAGCACGCGGAGGACATGCTCCAGGAGAACTACTTCAGCCACTGGGATATGCACGGAATGAAGCCGTACATGCGCTATACCATACTGGGGGGCAACGGCGCTGTTGACGAAAACATAGCGTACATGTACAACAGCAGCGGAATAAACGTTCTCAACTCCATAAAGCAGATGGAATACAACTTCATGTACAACGACCAGATATGCTGCAACGACGGGCACAGGAAGAACATACTGACTCCGCAGCACAACCAGGTGAGCATAGGCGTCGCGTACAATGCGACAAGCATATACTTCGTAGAGGACTTCATAAACAACTACATCTCATGGCAGCCCGGAAGCCCCGGCATCAACCGGAACGACAACATAACGTTAAAGGGAACCGTGGAGAACGGATATTCGCTCACAGAAGTGCTGATAGCATACGAGAAGCCTGTCTCTAATCTCAGCCGCGCGCAGCTTGCACTGCCTCCTTACAACGGCTCGTACAGCTTCCCGGCCACGATAGCTGGGATAGGATACACGCAGGGCAGGGAGCACTACTTCTACAACAACATAGAAACGATAAACGCCACTACCTATGCCACGGAGAAGAACAACTTCGACGTGCAGTTCAACATCACTTCGCTGGTGCAGGCAAACGGTCCCGGTGAGTACACGATCATGACAGGCCTGACAAACAGCAGCAGCAACGGAACTTTCATAGGCTCAACGCATACTTTCTTCATAGGCGGCAGCGGCAGCCCGTTCAGCCCAGCGGCCGTATGAGCCTGTTTAATAAGCTGACTCTGCCAAATGCTATCAATGGAAACTGGCCCTTACGTCAAGAAAGTGATAAGCAGGCTGGCAAAGAAGTACGGAGAGCATCCCCATACAATGCTTATTCACAAGAACATAACAGAGCTCTTTGTTGCTACTCTCCTCTCCCCTCAAAGCAATGACAACCAGACAAACAGGGTTGCCTTAAACCTCTTCAAGAAATACAAAAGCTTTGACGACTACGCGAATGCCGACCTGCATGAACTCCAAAAAGAAGTCAGCGGACTCAATTATTACAAGACAAAGGCGAAACATCTCAAGGAATCGGCGCAAATGATAAATGAGAGATTCGGCGGAAAGGTGCCGAAGACACTGCCTGAGCTCATGGAACTGCAAGGAGTTGGAAGGAAGGTTGCGAATGTAGTACTTAACGAAGGATACCAGATAGACGAGGGCATTGCGGTCGACACGCACTGCGGCAGGGTTGCAAGGAGACTTGGCCTGAGCAGGTACAAGGATCCGGCAAAGATTGAGAGAGACATGATGAGAAAGATACCAAAAGAAGAGTGGAGAAGAACATCAAACCTCTTCATAGAACTGGGGAGAGATGTTTGCAGCGCCAGAAACAGGGAATGCAATCGGTGCGTGCTGAAGGACATCTGCCCAAACAGCCTTGCGAAACCATGAAGGCATGGAAGGTTACGGCAGGAAGTCCTTGTTCTTTATCTTGTCCTTTATGTAATCGTCAACGAAGGTAAGCCTTGGCCCCTGCAGCGCGTCCTGCTCGAGCTTCTTCTTCGATTTTATCATTCGCTCGAGCTCAGCGACCCACTCCTTGCTGTGGCTTATCCAGCTGTAGTTGAGCATCTCCTGCGCCCTTTTCAGATCCACCTCGCTCGCGTTTATCGTCATCTTGTTGAGGAACTCGTATTTGTCAAGGTCGGCCATGGTCACGCCTATGAACTTTGCCTCCGGCGTTGCGACGTCGCTGCCTATGTACGCGAGGTTTATGCTTCCCGTCTTTATCGTCCAGTAGATGTACAATCCCCACGCATCCGCGTCGGTAAAAACATAAACGGGAAGACCCTTGTCTGCGAGCTTCCTTATCAGTCTCCTTGTACCTCTCGCTGCCTGCCCTTGCGGAGTTATAAGTATGAAATTCTCCTTTTTCCATAATCCGTCTTCATTTAGTCGCTGCCAGAGCGCATCCTTCTCTACCACCAGCACATACTTCGCCTTCACGTCCACGAACTCGATGTCGTTGTCGACGTCGCTGGGTATCGCCCAGCCGCTCCTCCCCTGCTTTGAGCAGTCTATCTCAAGGCGCTCGTTCCCGAAAGTATCCATGACCTTCATGTTCCCTGCAAGCACTCCTTTCCTATTTGCATTGAGGTTGAGATCCTCCCTCTTCACTTCAAGTGCAACTTCTATGTCCTCGATGAGCGGATTCGATTCGGACTGCTCGCTGAAGACATTCTCGTCTATGTCCTCTCCGAGGGAATACTTGAGCTGGTAGAAAAGGCCTCTTATAGTAGTGTGCAGATTCTCCTTCACGAACTTGTGGCACTTTGCGGCTATCGCCACTGTCTGCATGAACCTTTTCGATTGAGCATAATTGAGGAAGCTCCTCTCCTCTGTTGCTTTTCCAAGCCTCAGGTATCCCTCTTTCTTGTCGAAGAGTATGTTCGACCTCGTCCTTGAGGCTGTAACGAACTTAGGATTCCTGCCTGCCTTGATGTCGTTGACGATACCCTTGCTCATCGACTCTATTCTTTCTCCCGAATTCGCCTTCTTTGCCGCCATAATCATCACTCGTCAAGCTTTACAACAAGCGGAGCCCTTTCCTTAGAATCGCTGGTCATGTACTTCCTGAGCTCCTTTATCATAGCGTCCCTCCTCGAGCTCTTCTTGAGCGCATGTTCCAACACGTCTGCAATATTCTTTACAGGAATTACCTTTATCTTCTTCAGGACGCTCTTGCCTATGAATATGTCCTTTACATTGGTGTCTGGTATCAGCACCTTCTTCATTCCCACCTCTATTGCAGCCTCTATCTTATTGCTTATGCCTCCAACCGGAAGCACGTCGCCTCTTACTGATAGAGAACCCGTCATCGCCATCTCCTGGTCTACGGGTATGCCTTCCATTGCCGATATGACTGCAACCGCAACCGAGATGCTTGCGCTGTCGCCTTCCACTCCTTCATAGGTCTGGAGGAACTGCACGTGGATATCGTAGCTTGCGATGTCCCTTCCCATGTGCTTCTTTATTATCGCGCTTATGTTCTTCACTGCCTCCTGCGCTATCTTGCCTAGTTTTCCCGTAGGAATTAGCTTGCCCTCGGTCCTTGAGCTTGCAGGAGTGACCTCAGCAACTATCGGCAGGACTATTCCCGCGGAAAGGTACGAAGATCCGACTATTGCAAGGCCGTTGACCCTTCCTATCGCGTAGCCGCTCGTCTTGAAGATCTTGTAATCCTTCCTGTACTCGAGTGACTGCTCCACGAACTGGGCTTCTATGGGCCTTGAAAGCCCCATTGCCTCCTCTACATCTTTTGCCGTTACCGCCTTTCTTCCCTTCTCAACGGCAATGTCTCCTGCCGCGCGTATCAATCCTCCAAGGTCCCTGAGTATCAGCGTGAGCCTGCCCTTCCTCCCGCTCCTTCTCTTTGTCTCATCTATTATCGCCATGCACGCCTCGTAATCGAAGTCAGGTATCTTCTTGTCCTTCTTGATTTCCTGTGCTATGAACCTTATTATCTTCTCCCGGTTCGGTTCAGTGTCTGCCATCGACGATTCCATATAAACCTCGTAACCGTAGCCGCGTATCCTTGACCTGAGTGCAGGATGCATCTTCTGTATGTCCTGCAGGTTTCCCGCAGCCACGAGAAGGAAATCGCATGGGACAGGCTCGGTCCTCACAATCGCGCCTGAACTGAGTTCGCTCTGCCCCGTTATCGAGTATTTCTTCTCCTGCATTGCCGTAAGAAGCTCCTGCTGCGATTTCGGCTCAAGGTCCGCAACCTCGTCTATGAATAGGACGCCCTTGTTTGCCCTGTGCACAGCTCCTCCCTCTACTCTGAGGTGAGGAGGAGTTCCAAGTCCTCCAGACTGCAGAGGGTCGTGCCTGACGTCTCCGAAGAGCGCGCCAGCCCTAGATCCTGTTGCGTCGACAAAAGGGGCGTGGTTCAATCCCGTATTATCTATTATGAGCTTCGGTTCAGCTGTGTCGAACATCCCTGGCAGTATGCCTCCTGTGCGCCTGAACCCGCTTACGAAGAGCGCCACAGCCCCGAATATCATGACTCCGAGTATCAGCGCAGCGAATATGAGCAGCGTGTATCCCTGGAAGAAGCCGAGCAGCGAAACTGCAAGCAGCGCTATGACTATTATTGTAAGTATTGGCGTTATGTTGTTCTTTCCGCGACCGTAATCGAGCCTGTTCTTTATCTTTTCCTTCTGGACTATCTGTCTTCCCTGACCATCCCCCAGAGGTTTGCCTGCTTCCGGAGGGTTCGGGTACGTCTTTACGCTCTTTACAAGCGGTCGGTTCTCATCATTGGTATTCTTGTAGACAAGCACGTCTTCTAGATCCGCTGCAGGAATGATCTCCGCCATCGCCTGCGCAAGCATCGTCTTTCCAGTTCCAGGCTGCCCTATCAGCAGGACATTTCTATGCTGCCTCGCCGCTTTCCTGATTATCTCGACGGCCTTCTCCTGGCCTATTACCTGGTCCACGATCTTGTCCGGTATCTTTACCTCTGCCGTGGTCTTGAATTTTTTCATAGCAAAATACTCTTCGTTCTTTAGATTTATATAATGTGGCGTAAAACGCACATCCTTCAGGGGTGGAATATATAGGGACTTGACATTTGAATTTATGGGAGATTTTGCCTCTACGCCTC
>CAYQOG010000031.1:0-3673 GCA_964419095.1 Microcaldota archaeon | reverse complement strand
GGATGCAAGTGGAATCGTTGAATCAGGAACTATATTTGGTGCTTCACGATGACCAATCAAAAAAGCACCACCGGAAGCCCACACGCTTCAGCGGTGGGAGGATGTCACAAAGACGTGTGGGAAAGTCTGGCACGTCAGCTGCCCTCAGCGGGCATTAGTGGAACTAGCCGGAAATTTGAAATAGGAGCGTTTAGAGGGTGGGGAAGGACAATAAGAATATGCTCTAAACGCCAACATATGTATAACAAAAATAGGTTTATAAAGATATCTCAGGTTTTCCTGAAGGGAGCTGCCTATATCCTGTACCGTAAAATGGCGCCTATTCCTCCGAATCCCATCAGGAATTCCTTTCCATAGGAGCTTTCGCTAGAGACGAATACTGTCTCGGTGCCGCTCTTGTCCGCCATTTCGATAAGCTCGCCTATCACGTCGACCTCCTTGATCACTTCCAGGTTCCCATTGTCGTCGTGTTTCGCCTGCCTCTGCGTTCCCGTTTCTATTTTATCAAAGACTGTGTTGCAGGCGTTGCACTTGTAGGTGACCTTGTGTATTTCGAGCTCATCGTTAAGTATGAACGTCTTTACCTGGTTGTTCTCAATAGCCTTGCGCGTGTTCTCATAGCCATGGATTGCAAGTCCG
Source organism: Microcaldota archaeon (assembly GCA_964419095.1). GTDB lineage: Archaea > Micrarchaeota > Micrarchaeia > Micrarchaeales > CABMGC01 > JAKAVK01. Next base: position 3,034 of record CAYQOG010000031.1, on the reverse strand, counting down.
CCCTTTACCAGTTCCTGTTTGAATCTCTCAATTATTTTCCTCTCACGGAAAGCCTCCTGCTCCTCAAGCAAGTCTTCGGCCTTCTCGACCAGGTCGCTTAGGCCCGTCTCGTCCGTGTACCCCGTATCGAATACCCCGAGTATCTTTATCTGGTAATTTAGCGTGTTGGATTTAGCGAAGTTCTCCTTCGTAGGCCCCGGCCCTCCTACGATGAGCCCTTTCAGCTTGAACTGGTTCTGCTCAAATGTGGAATTGACTATCTCTGAGACTCGCGTATAGTATTGGCCTATGCTTTCCTCTATGACACGCTCGTACCTTGCAGCTGACTGTCCTCCTTTCCTTACCTTTGCATGGACCATCGAATTGAGTTTCTTTATGACTTGGATATGCGATCCCTTAAGCGTTGCAACAGTTGCCTCTCTTCCATCCATGACAACCAATCCGTACATATCCTTTGCTCCCACCATCTCCTCTATCGGCCCTATAAGGAAAGAGGAATCGCACCTGTAGATGTTGACTTTCAAAGGCATCGGCGGCTCTATGGAGAACAGCTCTATATCTATCTTGCCCTGGTCCTTGGATACGTTGCCCGCAAAGACCACAAGGCCGTTCTTCGGCGTCTGCCTGTAGAGTTTCAGGTATTGCAGTATCTTGTCTATTGCGCTCTGGACATTGGTCCTTGTAGACTTCGATTTTATGTTTCCTGATTCGCTGTGCTCCTGCCTCAATTTTGCCACTTCCTCGGAGATCTGGTAGCCTGCAGGAACATATATGCTTATGAGCTCCGTCCCGTAGCCCCGCACTGACTTGAGCCGCTTTATCTCCTTTAGTATGTCATACTCGCTCTTCATTTTTACACTTAATCTATGAATCAACTCATATTTATCGCTAGCGCATGCAGTTCCTCGTGAACGGTCCTTGACCTGCTGTGGCCTGGAAGGTGGCATCTTCCATCATTGCATATATGTATCGACCTGATCCCAAGTTTCCTTGCGGCCTTGACGTTTTTCAGGTCATCGTCAAGGAAGACAACTTTGTCTGGCGTAGTGCGCAGTATTCCGAGCATCTTCCTAAAAGCCTTTTCCGAAGGCTTGAAGAATTTCCCCTTATCCATCCTCTCCAGGGTTATTATCCTGCCCTTCGGTGCCGCTTTTGCAATTCCGAGAATTGAGAGAACCCGCATTGACCAGATGCCGGGACTGTTAGTGAAAAACGCTATCTTTGTTATTTTCCTAATTGAGTTTATCTCCTTCAGCAGGAGAGGGCTCCCCTCTATCCCGAATTTAGAGGGATCCAGGTCATAGACGTGGTCCATGAACGGCATCCTCCTGAACCCATACCTTTTGCATATTTCGCTTGACGGATAGGTGACTTTTCCCCTTCTCAAATACTTGTCGAACCTGCGCAGGAAGTCCCTCGAGACGCCAAGCGAAGTGGCATATTTGTACAGCCTCTTCCCCGCGATCTTGCATGCCACGAAATATTTATTATGCGAATAGAGCGTGCCGTCTATGTCAAGTACTACGTAATCGTATCTTTTGGCCATAAGGACACTCTCTCAGCGCTTGCCGATTATCTCCTTGCCCATGTATTCCACGAGCGCATCAGGAACAGTTATCGTGCCGTCGTCATTCGAGTAGTTCTCGACTATCGCAACCATGGTCCTGTTAGTCGCTAGAGCCGTATTGTTCAGCGTGTGGACGAACTTCCGCTCCCCCTTCTCATCATACCTGATATTCAGACGCATAGACTGCCAGTTTGTGCAATTGGAGCATGAGGCAAGTTCGCCGTATCTGCCCTGGACCGGCATATGTACCTCCAGGTCATACTTTTTCGCCGCCACAGTTCCAATGTCCCCTGTGCATACGTTGACCACCCTGTAAGGCAATCCAAGCTTTCTCACAAGGTCCTCCGTATTCTCCATAAGCTCGTCAAAAAGAGGCCATGAATTATCGGTTGAGAATACCACCTGTTCTATCTTGTAGAACTGGCGCACGCGATATATGCCTTTTGTGTCCTTTCCGTGCGCTCCGGCCTCCCTCCTGAAGCAGGGGCTGAATCCTATGTATTTCTTAGGCAGATCGTTCACAGAAAGCAGCTGGTCTGCGTGCATCGCTACTAGCGGATGCTCTGACGTGCTTATCAGGAAAAGATCGTCATCAAGATGCTCTATATCCTTGCTCTTCTGCGCTTCCTTGGTTTCAGTGGCCTTGTAGAGCACATCCTCGAAGTCGGCGAGGGCAGTCACTCCCTGGTAATACTGCTTGCGCATCATGAGCGGCGGTGCGATGAGCGTATAGCCTTTCTTCGTGAGCTCTGTTATTGCGAATCTTATCAGCGCCTGTTCCAGCATTGCAAGGTCGCCTTTCATGTAGAAGAAGCGGGCGCCTGCAACCTTGGATGCCTGCTCAAGGTCCAGCAAACCCAGCTTTGTCAGAATCTCCTCGTGTCCCACGCGCTTCTTTGCATGGGGCTCGCCAGACTTTCTTATTTCTACATTTTCACTGTCGTCTTTTCCATAAGGAACCGATTCGTCAAGTATGTTCGGCATGTTCATTAAGAGGAAATCAAGCCTGTCCTGATAGCTTGGCAGCTCCGCTTCTATGTCTGCTATCTTCTCCTTGATCTCGGCAAGCTCCACTATCTGCTTGTCCGCATCCTTCCCCGCTTTCTTAAGACTTGCAACCTCAAGGCTTCCCTTGTTCCTCTTTGCCTGGAGCTGCTGCAGCTCAGTGCTCAACTGCCTTGACTGCTCATCGAGTTTCAGCAACTCGTCTATTGGATAATCAGAATGCCTTCTTTTCAGCGACTCGCGTATCGCATCGAGGTTTTCTCTGACATACCTCGCAGTTATCATCGTAATCAAGAGGGATTAGGAGACTCAGATATAAATACCTTATAAAGCACAGCTTACTCATTGCAGGGGTGGCAGAGCCTGGCCAAATGCGACGGGCTTAGGACCCGTTTCCTTAGAGGATGCGAGAGTTCAAATCTCTCCCCCTGCACACTCAATTAATAACCAAAAGTGGAACGT
>CAYQOG010000030.1:0-9654 GCA_964419095.1 Microcaldota archaeon | reverse complement strand
CCCATTGGAGGTTCCTTGGATCCGCAGCGAGATCTATGCTCTTGTCAATCTCATGGAGCTCGTCAATCTTGTTCTGCGTCACCCTCGCAAACGACTCGATGAGAAATGCGGAGAGTCTTCTGTTCTCACTGAGGTGCGCAGCGTCAAGAAGGTCGCTCGTGCCTATTCCGAGAGGATGGGGCTTTATCAGCTTCGGCTTCTTCGGGAGCTCCTGAACTGACCTTATGAATACGGCTTCCTTTCCCTCCGGTTCTGTGAGCTTTATGCTTGCATGGGGGTTGGAGAGTGCGGTCCTCTTCAGATACTCGTATACGCCGTGGTCGCTCGATTCATATTTCACGTCTCCGAACTCTCCGCTCACGGTTGTTCCCCTGAATTCCGTAACAACCTTATCGATATTCGTTATGAGCGGCTTGTTCGACTTTATGTCAAGGGAGAGATCGCACTCGTATGCGCCTTTTCCAGTTCCGGATTTCACGTGTATAGGCTTCCCTGTTGTGACCTGCGAATAGAGCGTGCAGCCCGTGGCTCCTATTCCCTGCTGCCCTCTCTGCTGCACGTACCTGTGGAACTTTGTTCCTGCAAGTATTGTTGCAAGCGCCTTGCCGATGTGGCTCTGCGGTATTCCTGGTCCGTTGTCCGATACCTTTACAGAGTATTTGTCCTCCGCGAGTTGCTTTATCTCGACGCTTATCTCAGGGAGGATGTTAGCCTCCTCGCATGCGTCAAGCGAATTGGTCACGTATTCGTGGACAACAGTGGTCAGCGACCGCACCTTGCCAGAGTATCCGAGCATCTGGCTGTTCTTCCTGAAGAATTCCGATATGGAATACTGCTTGAACTGCTTGAATATGTCGTCTGCATGTACTACTCCAGCTTCTGCCATCTTCACACCTATCTTATTGCTTCTTCGGCTATCTTTCTCCTTGCCAATTCCATGAGCCGGTATGCCTTCTTGTGGGTGCCTCCCTCGAGGAGCACATTTATCGCTATGGTGGCCAGGCCTATGCCCTCTATGCTGCCTATCATGCTTATGGTGTCGCCGTATATCGAGAGCTCCACTTCGCTTACCGACTGGATGTACTCCTTTGACTTTCCCTCTTCGCCGATCACTCTCGACTTTAACCTCTTTACCTGTTCCTTATTTCTAAACATATCCCTCAGGTCTATGTACTTGAAGAAATACTTGTCGTCGAGGAGCTTGAGCGCGCTCCCTATGCCGAATCCCCTCCCGAATGCCTGTATCACGTTCCTCGCGTTGTACTCCTCATATCCCTCCCCCGATATTGTCACCTGGTTCTCCTCCTCTACCTCTATCTTGCACTTGAGCCTCTTCATTAACTCCTTGAGCCTCTGCTCGCCGAGGAGCTTGGCCCTCTCTTTAGGTATCAATATCTGTTCCATGGTCTGCCCTTGAAATTCAGTATTATCAGCATGGCAACATATTTATATCGCTGATTGGCATATGCCCTATTACTTTTGTTTACGTCGGCTGTCCGACGTCAATTCTGCTTCTTTGGTGTAATAGTATTGTTCCACTAAAGCGGCTTTGTATAAAAACCCATCTTTTTACGCATTCTTGGTGCTATTTATACAGAACCCGGACTTTTTATACAGATTTCCACTTATTATACAACCCCGTTATCAGGGGAAAGGGGGCAATTTTAGACCAGATTCATGAGGAATATCTAAAGACAGCATATACTAAAAAAGTAGACCCAAGGCAAGTATATAGGCTATTGCTGGAAGCCACTGGGTAAGAGTATTAATGGAACATTTTGTTGATATGAAACTTCCAGTAAAATTCAAACCCTCCGTAACTTTCCGACGACAATAATTGACTTTTTATACAGAACCTGGACTTTTTATACAGAATTTCACTTATTATACAACCCCCACTAAAGCGCAAGCTTTATATATCTTATATATTACATACATGACTGATTCATGATTCTTTCGTGATTGCTCCACGAAACAATCATGATGCATGAACGGATCGGGAAATACTTGCAGAAAAATCATATATTGGGTTGTGGGATGGCAAAGGATCGCGAACAGATAATGAAGGAGCTCGAAGCTCTAAAGGGAGAGGTCCAGAACCTCAAGGTTCCTTCAAAGGATTCGCCAAAGACTGCAGAAGAGGGCGTGGAGACGCTCATGAAATACATGATAGAGGAGCGGGAGAGGACGAACAAGAAGCTTGAGGAAATAAACACGAAGATAGCCAGGCTGCGCGGCGCAATCGAATCGATGTACGAGGCACCCGTTCCTGCAGATGCATCCCAGAGAGGCATAGAGAACAAGGAGATACCCCTGTCCGAGCTCGACTCGGAGGTGCTCGACTTCATCGACACCAAAGAGATGGTCTGCGCCGACGACCTCAGGAAATTCATGAATTACAGGGGAAGAAATGGTGCGTGCGCAAGGCTTAGCCTGCTCTACAAGCAAGGATTGCTCGTGCGACACCAACTGGGTCACAAAGTTTACTACAAATATGCTGGCAAGGCGACTAACACACTTATTATATCACCTCCACAATAAGGAATTTGGCCTGTCTGCCAGGGCAGGCCATCCTTCTTTTTAGCATTCAGCTTCGGCCAGTAGGATAAATTTAAAAAGAAGTCGTGCCTATGGCTTAAGCATGACAATCGCGATTACCGGTACGCAAAGGCGCGAACGGCAGTTCGAGAGGCTGCTTCCTTTCGTGAGCACAGAGGAAGGAAGGAGGACTGCAATACTCATGGCAGTGGAGAAGCGCATAACAAGAAAGCCGGAATACGTTGAGATAGCAAGAGCGGAGCAAAGGAAGTGGGAGATGCCGCATAGGAATGGGGAAGTGATGGGGCTTGACGAAGCTACTGCCGCTGCAGATGCAAACGGCAGCGAGACAAGCATTGTGCCAAGAGTAAGGGACTTCAAGAGCGCAATCAGTACAGGCAAGGAATCTGGAGACGTCTACTACATTGCCAGGGCGCAGGAGATGATGGGGGCGTTCAGGATAGCCGCATACAATTACGCCAACGTCGGCAGGGCGCTCGGGGATGCAGAGACGCTTCTAAGGTCGGAGAAGCTGCTGAAACTTGCCAACCTCTTCAGGAAAGTCGATGCAAGTCCCATACTTAGGCTCGGCCTATTCTAGATACCCTTGTGACATCCTCCCACAGCTAAAGCGTGTGGTCTTCCTCCGAGTGTACTGCGCCTGTCGGTATTGCAATACCTGTTTGTCGTAGATTGTCGGCGAATTGCCGGTAGCCCTGCCTGAAGAGCGGATTGTCCGCAACGAATGACGCGCTGATTTTCCTTGCCCTCCTTTCCATTTCATTACAATGCTACTGCGCTTATTCTGATATAAAAAGGGCACTCAGATAGTTTAATAATTATTGAGAGCCAGAATCACCCTATGGAGGATGTAATCTCGCTTACTCATGCGACCGACATAGACGGAGTCGGAAGTGCTGCGCTAATCAGGATGAAGTACCATACCCCTATGGAGAGGATCTTCTTCACCGATTACAATATCGAGAGCCTGGAGTACGTGGAAAGGCATGTCAGGAAGTTCATCTCGCCAAGGACAAAGCTGATAATCGCGGATCTCGCCGTGAACAACAGGACGCTGCCGCATTTCCTCAAGATAGTCAGGATGGTAAAGAAAAAGGGGGGCAGGGTCTTCTGGTTCGACCATCACCCATGGACAGAAGAGGCGGAGAAGGAGCTTGCGCCTCTTTGCGACGTTGCCATATTCGGGGAGAACAACAGGTACTGCGGAACCGAGATAACGCGCATAGAGCTCGGCATCAAGGAGAAATTCGCAAGGGATTTCTGCAGGATAGTGCATCTCTCGGATTTCAACATAAAGCCCAAGGAGAAGAAGGTCTACAACACTGTCGGATATTACGCGCTGAGCATCACCTCCTACCATATGCGCAGCATAGGAGAGTGGACCAGGGCGTTGCGCCACATGGCAGAAGTCATCTCAGACGGAAAGCTGTTTGATTCGAGGATAAAATCCGATGCAAACAGATTCAGGCGCATGAATGACCGCGAGGCGGAGAAGATGCTGAAGCACGTCTACCTCGGGAGGGAGATAGCGCTGGGATTTGCGGGGCACATACAGAAGACCTATGCATGCATGAAGCTCATAGAGAAGACGGGGAAGGATATAGGAATATACATCAACACGCTTGACAAGAGAGGACACATGAGAAGCATAAGGAGCGATGTCTCCAGGCTTGCAGGGATGTTCAGGGGAGGCGGTCATGTTCACGCGGCAGGCTTTACTCCGGACTTCAGGAAGTATAAGGGCTTGAGATCCGAAAGGGAGAGGAGGAGATTCCTGGAGGACCTTGAGAGGGTCTCACGTGAGAGAGACATATTCTCAAACGTAAAGGATGAGAGGAAAGGGAAATCAAGCAGAGAGCCGATGCTCAACTGATGCAGGTAGACACAATGCCGACAAGAAACAGGGTGGGAAGAGTAGAGATCCTTGAACCAGGCGCATACTGGTCATCAAAGGGAATGGTGACAATAACGCCTTATGACGTCACGCTTAGGGATTTCCTCAGGCAGGTTGAGCGAAAAATAGGCACGACCAAATGGCACTACAGGAAGGCAAATATCGTATGGCACTTGGTCTCAGACACGATGAGGCACGCCGAGCTGGATGGCGCAGACAAGAGGAAGTTCGAGGAAATATACGACTCGGCTAGGGATGGCTCCGCGGTGTTCGGGATACGGATAGGCAGATTCATAGAGAGCAATGTTGGCGTTTGCAGGGAGCAGGCAATACTTGCGCACATAGCGCTTGCGCATGTTGGAGTGGAGACGAGGATGGTGACAGGGTCTTGGGAGCGCAGGCCAGGGGATGTGAATAAGCATGCCTGGCTGGAGTTCGTGACGCCACCTCCTGGAAGGGAGATGATACTCGATCCGTCGATGGGCCTTGCCTACAAGGATAAAGCCTACAAGACGCGCAAAGCGGATAAGAAAATTCAACTGGTAAAGCCGGTCTTGAGGGAATGATTCATATTTGGTGGTTTGGTGAAATACAACAAGCTGATACGGGACAGGATGCCAGAGATCTACGCGAAGGAGGGCAAGACGGCGAGGACGCACAGGGCCGACGATGCGGAATACTTCCAGAAGCTCAAGGCCAAGCTGATAGAGGAGAGCTCCGAGTATATGCGCGATGAGACGACGGAGGAGCTCGCAGACCTTATCGAGGTAGTGTATGCGATACTCGACTTCAAAGGAGTGGACAGGAAGGATGTCGAGGCCATGAGGACCAGGAAAGCTTCCGAGAGGGGAGCTTTCAAGGAGAGGCTCGTCCTTGAGGAGCTAACATAGAATGGACAGACCCGAGGAAATGTATAAATAGGCAGATTCAGCCATTGATTATTGGTTATTATGGAAATGCAGCTAGACCAGGAAGGCATGCTTGAAAGGAGGCTCAAGGAGCATCTCGGCGAAATGATACAGGTTGGTTTGTCGGGCAGGAAGGACGTGACAGGGCGCCTTACAGGAGTTTCAAGTGACGGTTTAATGATTGTGGGCCATAAGTTCCAGTACCAGGGCACGGGAGACGCGATAACAAGGATAAGGACGCTTTCCGGGCAGGAGCTCTATGAGAATACTGCGCTTTTGAGGCGTGATGAAGTCAGGCCTGTAAGGAGGTTTTACCATTAGGCGAGAGTCCCGTAGCCCGAGAGCCTCCATCTCTGCGCAAAGTTCCTGAGCACTGATATCTTTTCCGTCTTGTCTACGCAGATCGTGTGCTTCAGTCCTATCTCAAGCCTGTTCTTCTTTATCTTCGTAACGTATCCCACCACAGTGCCAGTTCCTATTCCAAGAAGCACCAGCTCGTCAGGCCTGAATGCCTGCTTCGGTATGTCGTCCCTGTTCAATGAGCTGTAGTTTATCGCTATGGCGTTGCCAGATGGAGGCAGCTTTCCCTTGTGGCCTACTATCTGGCCGACGAGCCCGTCAGCCTTTGTAAGCGACGGGTCCATTCCCGTGCCCACTGCGACTAGTCCTCCAGGAATCGCCTCGCTCAGCTCCTCGCTTCCCGCGGAGAGGCTCTCTATCGTGGTTATTATAGGCGCAAATTCCTCTTTCCTTGCCTTGTCCTTCGCGGTGTTGAGGCCCGGCCTTATCTCTATCTCGTCGCCGACCTTGAACTTTCCTTTTATGACTGATCCGCCCATGACCCCTCCAACGAGCTTCTTTATGGCAGTGCCGGGCTTGTTGACATCAAAGGACCTTGCAATGTACATTATAGGATCTGCGGCAACGTCTCTTGTTGGAACCTTTATCTTCATTATCTCGTCGAGCAGCGCGTCGACGTTTATGTTCTTGTTCGCCATTACAGGGATTATTGGCGCATTCTCTATCCTGCTGCCCTTTATGAAATTCTTTATCTGATCGTAGTGCTTCTTGGCCTTCTCCCTTCCAACCACGTCAATCTTCGTCTGTACTATTATCACATTGTTTATTCCAAGCGCGTTTATCAGCATCAGGTGCTCCTTTGTCTGGGGCATGGGTGCAGGCTCCGCAGCAGATATCACGAAGAGCGCCGCATCAATTATGTTCGATCCTGCTATCGCGGTTGCCATGAGCGTCTCGTGGCCTGGCGCGTCGAGAAGGGATATCCTCCTTGCCTCTTCAGGCGCTGAACCGTCAGCGCATTTCGTGTCGGTAGTGAAAGGATAGAGCGCATTTCCCTTGCATTTCCTTATTATCGCGTCCGCATAACCGAGCTTTATGGTCATGCTTCTCTTGACGCTCTCGCTGTGCTTGTCAGTCCATTGATGGGTTATTGCAGCAGTAAGCGTTGTCTTGCCATGGTCTACGTGACCCAGTGTCCCTATGTTCAGCTCACTCTGCTTTAACATTAATATCCAATTCCTCCTTTGCTGCTGAAGCTTACTCAGCAGCCTTCTCCTTTGGCTTGAAGAGCTGTTCCGCGGTTGCAGCTCCCATCTCGACTATTACGGTGTTGACCTGCGCAGTGTCAGTGCTCACGGTATTTCCCCTTATCAGCCTTCTAGACCTGAATCCGTGCGTTGCGTGCCTCAGTCCCGGCGCATTGCTCAGCAGCGGCCTTGCCTTCCTTGTCCCGTCTATCTCCCGTCGCGATGGCGAGCCCGTGTTGTCAGTTAGCCCGGTTATCTGGAGCTTGAGCCCGTCGAACTTTATCGCAGATCCTTCGATCTGCTCCCCGATCTTCCTTCCGATGACCATCCCCTCGAATTCCTTCGGTACCTCTGCCTGTGATGTCTTTCCACTCTTCTTGTCCGAATAAACTATCTTCATTAAATCAACTTAGCATCAGCGGTACATGGACTCGGGTTCCTCCTTGAACCTCCTGATCCTCTCTGCGAGCTCCTTCGGGACAGTGGGTCGGACATCCTGGACGGCCTTCATGAAGTCCTCCTTGTTCACGATGTCGCGCTTGTTCCTTATAGCGTTCATTCCTGCCTCTCTGCATATGTTCTCTATCTCCGCGCTGGTGTAATTTTCTGTAACCTTTGCGAACTCCGTGAGCACTACACTCTTGTCGAGAGGCATCCTCTTAGTGTGTATCTCGAATATCTTGACTCTTGAAACTTCATCAGGCATTGGTATCTCGATTATCTTGTCGAATCTGCCTGGCCTTAGAAGCGCATAATCGACTCTCTCGGGATTGTTTGTGGCCGCAAGCACAACGACGTCCTTTGTCTCAGTGAGGCCGTCCATCTCCGTGAGCAGCGTATCCACGACGCGCTCGCTTACATGCGAGTCTCCCGAATACTCGCTCCTGGGCATAGCTATCGCGTCGATCTCGTCTATGAATATTATGCATGGGGCTGCGAGCCTTGCCTTCCTGAATATCTCCCTTATTGTCTTCTCGCTCTCCCCCACATACTTGCTCAGTATCTCCGGCCCCTTTATAGATATGAAGTTTGATTCGCGCTCTGTTGCGACTGCCTTTGCAAGAAGAGTCTTTCCCGTTCCCGGGGGCCCTACGAGAAGGACTCCCTTTATCGGCCTTATTCCCATCTTCTTGAACTGCTCTGGGTGCTTTAGCGGAAGCTCGACCGCTTCTTTTATCTCCTCCCTTATGTGGTCCAGTCCTCCGATATCGGTCCAGTGCACGTTGGGCCTTTCGACGAAGACCTCCCTGAGCGCGCTTGGCTGTATGTTCTTCATCGCATTCATGAAGTCGTCCCTTGTTACAGTGAGATTGAGTAGTATCTCGGCGGGTATCGACTGCTTGTCTATTATCTTTGGGAGTATGGTCCTGAGGGTCGACATTGCCGCTTCCCTCACAAGCGCATTGAGGTCCGCTCCAGTATATCCGTGAGTCATGTTTGCCAATTCGTCTATGTTCACTTCCTTGGCCATCGGCATGTTTCGAGTATGAATCTGAAGTATCTCCTTTCTTGCGTTCCTGCTCGGCACTCCTATCTCTATTTCCCTGTCGAATCTGCCAGGCCTTCTCAGCGCCGCTTCTATTGCGTCAGGTCGGTTCGTAGCAGCGAGGACTATGACCTGTCCGCGGTGAGGCATCCCGTCCATGAGCGTTAGAAGCTGCGAGACCATTCTTCGCTCCACTTCGTTGGTCGCCTCCTCCCTCTTTGGCGCTATCGCGTCTATCTCGTCCATGAATATTATCGTAGGCGCCTTCTCGTTTGCGTCCTTGAATATCTCCCTCAGTTTCTCTTCGCTCTCTCCTACGAATTTTGATACGAGCTCTGGCCCCGATACAGCTATGAAGTTAGCATCGCTTTCGTTGGCGACTGCCTTTGCAAGAAGAGTCTTTCCCGTTCCAGGCGGTCCGTAGAGAAGCACTCCCTTCGGAGGCTCTATGCCGAGCCTTTCGAAAAGCTCCGGATACCTTATTGGGAGCTCTACCATTTCCCTGATCTTCTCCTTTACTTCTCCAAGTCCTCCGATATCTTCGTAGTGCACGTCTCCTATCTTGACAAGCGATTCCGATACCGGTTCATCTTTTACTATGAAATGGGTGTCCTTCGTTACCTTTACGACGCCGTGCGGCACTACCTGGATGACAAGGAAGTTGAATACCAGTCCGAACATGGGAATTGGAACGGAGTCTCCCTTCACAAGCGGCCTGTTCTCCAGTCTCCTTTTCGCGTATTCGGAGAAGTCAGGCGAGAGCGGAGGCTTCTGGCTTGGAGGAGGCGCGAGGACTATCCTCTCCGCATCCTTGACCGTGGCCTTTGAGACGAAGACCTTGTCCCCTATACCCGTCCCTACGTTCTGCCGAAGATAACCGTCAATCCTTATGAATCCGAGGCCCTCATCGCTCGGATGGGCCTGCCAGACCGTTGCCGCGGTGGTCTTGAGCTTGCCCTTGATCTCGATTATGTCTCCCGAGACAACGTCCAGCATCTTCCTGGACTTGGCATCGATCCTGGCTATGCTACGCCCCGAGTCGGTTACGAGAGCATCAGCCACTGTGAGTTCGATTCCGTTTGCCATTGGCGCTACCTATTTTACCAAAAATTTGATATTTATATATGAATGTGAATTCTTATAAAGACTCTGGTATATTTAGGCATTATGCCGTTGGATTTGGCTCCGCAACTACATTGCAAATATTAAAGTACCCACACCTAAAGGTGTGGGATTTTAGGTAAGTAGTCTCCTCTGCCG
>CAYQOG010000029.1:0-9987 GCA_964419095.1 Microcaldota archaeon | reverse complement strand
TCAGATGTTGTTCAGCCTGAGTTTGACTTCGTCGGTGGTGAGCTTCGTGGTAAGCAGGGGTATCTTCTCTATCTGCGAGATCTTCACTGCCAGCTTGTCCACCTGGTCGATGTTCTGTATTACAACAAGTCGGGGCTTTATCGGCGCCACTCTTATCACTACCATGGGCGACCTGCCTGTGCTAACCTGGTCGAAGACGAATGCGCGCTCGTTAGTTGTTCCGAAGAGCTTCGGGTACTCGCTTGGCGATATCTCGAGGATAACCCTCAACGAGTCTATGAGCGTGTATCCGAAGAGTTTCATGTTGTCCAGCACGCTCGGATTCGAGACGATCTTCGCGTCTATCAGCCTTGCGAAGTCGACTCCGCTTATCGGAGCGGAGAAATCATGTATGAAATAGAACGGAGTCTTGACTTCCTCCTTGTTGAACTTCTCGAGGTTCCTTATCACCTCTCCTCCCCTGGTCTGGTCTATCGCCACAAGCGCATTCACAAGCCTCTTGATTATCCCCACTCCGGGACTTGCCCTCCTGTTTCCTTCGTAATCGCTTATGGTCGAAGTGGAAATTTTCAGGTGCTTTGCTAATTCGATTTGGGATATTCCGAAGAGCTCCCTCCACTTCTTCATCGTTGAGCCTGGACTTTCCGAAAGCGCGATCTCTCCGGCAATCCTTTCCTGCAACGTGTCCATGATTAGCTTTTGCCCAATTCTTTAATAAAGCTATGCGACGAAGACGCGTTAGACAGTTGCGCCTCGGCCTCCATTATATCATATACTATATAATATGCTGCCTATCTTGCCCATCTTGGCTGGAAGGTTATCTTGTCTGTCCCGAAGTCGAATGTCTCCTTCCCTGCTACTATTCTGCTGTTCTCCTATAAGAACAAATGCCTTTGGGGTTGCGGGGAACTGAACTCTGCTGACGTCGGCTCCCTCCGCTAATCGGGAGCCTCCTTGCCCTGTCTCCATAGCTTGCTCAATCATGCTCTCACTGCCCCCGTGCGCTTGCGATTGACCCTTGCGAGGAAGGTTCGGGAGGGGCTATGTTTCCGAACCTTCCGAGCAACGTTTCCTTGTAACGATTCTCTGGTTGACCGTAGCGGTTGTGATGTTCGGGGTGACGAAGGATAAGGTATTGGTCGGTCGGTTGCCGCTTCGGTATTGTGCCTTGGCATGCGGTCATTCGTTGCTCTGTCTTATTAGCGCATTTGACTTTGGCTCCTCCTTTTAGTAACTTTTTGCCATGGAAAGCCGCCCTGACGCGCGAAGGCAGGGGAAAGGCTTATATGGGATATAAGAGAAATTATCGATATGGCTCACCGTTCGGAGATGAGGGCGCTCCTGCAGGAAGTTCGCGTGCTTGTGGATCTGGCGCGCTCATTGGAGCGTGACGTATATGGGGGCGGGGATTTCCCCATGGGGGAGAGCGTGCAGCTCTGCGACCTGCCGCGAAGCAGCATCAGCGCGGAAGGCGCCTTTCGCCTACAGCTCGCGCAGGCCTCGCGTTCCGGAGCCGCAGATGCGATAGTCTTGATAAGGGATTCCCTGGAGGGGCAGGGCAGTGCAAAGGTATCGGACCGCCTGCTCATATTGGCGGGCGGGCAGAGGCACAGGGGCCTCAACGACGCCGCCATAGCATACGGCATATATGCAAGTCTCAGGGGTATTACAAGATAGATCCTGCTCGCCGCCTGTCAGCCTTTTCGAGCCCTGCCGCCGCGCTTCCTCCTGACGATCCTTTTTCTACCCTCACGCCTCTTTCCTTTCTCTATCTCCGCGTATGCCTGCTGCGCTTTTTCCTCAGTGATCTTTGCCTCGGTCTTGGGCTCCTTCCTGATGAACAGGGAATAGACGCTTAGGGCGAATCCCGCGATGAGCAATATTCCGCTTACGAGCCCGTATCCGAATACGCTGTTTGATGTGAGGCTCAGTGCCCCTATGGGCCTGATGAATAAGGAGTAGAAGACAAGAGTATTGGAGCTTTGCGGGTTCCTGAATACGATGTAATAGGTCCCTGCCTGGAGGAAGGTGCTGTTAGGTGCCGAGTAGTTTGGCGCGGGGAATATTCCCGCATACGAGTCCTGGTATGGGAATACTCCCTTTGAGTCGTTGCTGAATACGCCGATTACGCCGCTGCCTTCGTGCGAGGATACGCCCGAGTAAAGCGCATTCGTGGAGTTGAGGCTGGGCGCAACGGCTGTGAATGCAGAACTGTTGAGTATGTAGAAGTTCAGCGTGTTAGTGGAATTGTATCCGACTTCCATGAAGCTTGATGAGTTGAAATAGAGAGGAGTGTACCATGTGGAGTTTGCCATAAGGAGGAATTCGCTTGTTTCTGTGTTGTTCGGGCTGGAGATATTGCCCAGGAACTGCTGGCCTGACTCGTAGGCGGATACCAGTCCAAAGAGCAGCAGCAATATGCCTATTATCAGGAGACGGCGGTTCATGAAACATTCTTTTCCGCGAATCTTTATTAAAGTGCGCATTGTGTATATAGCTATTGGTACTTGGAAACTTATTTGGCGATATTATGACTGAGAAAGTGCAGATGGGCGTTACCGGGCTTGACAAGATGCTGTACGGGGGCATACCTGAGAAGAGCATGGTCCTCATAACGGGAGGACCGGGAGCCGGAAAGACGCTACTCTCATTTGAGTTCCTTTACAGGAACGCGAAGCAGGGCCACACGTGCATACTCTTTGCGCTCGAGGAGGATCCCAGCAGGATAGTGAGCAACGTAAAGTCGGCATTCACGGACATGAACGACATTGACGACGTGATCAAGAGCGGCAAGCTGATAATCGACTCGGAGATCCCGAGCTCCGACATGCTCAACCCCAATTCTGACGACGACAGCTACCAGTTCGGAAAGGTCATGAACAACATGGAGAAGCTGATAACGGAGAAAGGCGCTGACCGCGTGGTCATAGACTCGGTATCGGTGCTCGACATAATGATAAGGAACCCTGTTCTCTACAGAAAGTATATGCTTGCCCTGATAACCAATCTGCGAAGGCTTGGCGTAACGGCGCTGATGACCATCGAGATGGAATCCCCGGACCGTGACAAGCTGGTATTCAAGCCAGAGTACTTCATATTCGACGGCATAATAGCGCTTTACCAGACGGGGGAGGAGTCGAAGCGTATGCTCGCCTCTGAGGTCCTGAAGATGCGGGGGACGAGGCACAGTTTCGTCACCACGCCCTATGACATAACCTCTTCGGGCTTCAAGGTCTTCGCCGCCGAGGATATCGCTCCTTACTAGATTGAATTGATAAGATGGACAAGAAGACACGGGTCCAGGCACCGCAACCGAGCGTTGCAGAGATGGACGAGCACATAAAGCTCCTCGCCTTTGCAGCCATTTGGATAATCATAGCGGCTGCAGTGGTATTTGTGCTTGTGCCGCGCGGCACTCCGCTGCAGAACTGCATGCACGCACTCGTCTCAGCGAATAAGGAGCAGTGCCTATACACACTTGCGCTCTCGTCGAAAAACGCATCGCTCTGCGCCAACCTCACCAACTATGATGCCAATTCATGCTATTTCACCATAGCCGAGGCGGGGGACAACCAGACCATGTGCACAAAGATCACAGATGCCAATTCATCCGCACAGTGCGTCGACTTCGTGGCAAACGCAACAGACAGGTTCAGCGACTGCTATGCGCTCTCAGGGACCAGCGAGCAGTCGTGCCTGGAGACCATGGCGCTGAAGGACCACAACTCAACGCTCTGCTTGACTCTCGGAAGCCCGTTCGGGCGGGGAGTATGCTCGTCGTCGATATCATTCGGCGACGCGCTGCGGCTTAAGAACCTCTCCTACTGCTCCGCAGTGACGCCTAGCTTGGATGAGAATATAACTTCCACGGTGCTCGTGGACTCGGGCGCGTTCAACTACGGCAAGGTAGCCTCGAACCTGAGCGGATACATAGCATTGATGGCATTCTCGCCGGCGGCGGCGCAGTTCAGCGCGCATGACCTGTGCTACCTCTCCTATGCTGCGGAATACGGCAACTCGAGCGCATGCGCAACCATATCCAATTCGACCCTCGGAAGCTCGTGCTATGCGATAAACTCGCAGAGCAGGCAGGCGAACTCAACAGCAAACTCGATAAACTACACGCAGCTGCTGGACACATGCTCAACGCAGACATCGCAGCAGAACCAGACATCCTGCGTATCGGTGATAAGGACCATAGAGGCCCTGGACACGAAGAACGTCAGCCTCTGCGGCACGCTCCAGCTGAACTATTCCTATGAGTGCTATACCTCCTTCGCAAGCCGGTTCACCAACTCGACCTACTGCGGCTACATAAAGAATTATACGGTATACAACGCCTGCCTGCAAAACGCCTACTTCAATTCGACCGCAGCGGCGAACGGCACGGCAACCTATCCCTGAAATGAGATGTGAACTTGAAAGGCATAATAGCAAGCGTAAAGAACCAGGGACGGGAGGACTCCAGGTACTACATTATCGGGGATGACGACGGCGCTGTCAGGGAGATGAAAAGCGCAATAGCGCTCAAGGCAGGGGAGGCGATAATGACCAATGATTCGGGGGAAATGATACAGAGCGCCGAGATCGAGGAAAATGGCTCCGCCCTGCAGGGCGTCTCCGAGCGCGCATCGAGGCTTGCGCACTCTGTTCTAAACAAGAAGGCATATCTCACTGGCAACGGGAAAGTGGACAATGCAACAGCAAAGATGTGGGAAAAACTTCAAGTATGCGAGGAGCTCCTTGTGAGGAAGCTTGCCTGCGCTGCACCTGTGATAGTCAGGTTCCACAACGACGCCGATGGATCCAGCGGTGCGTATGGGCTCTATAAGTCGATAAACGAGCTGGCGGGGAGGAAAAAGGAATTGGAATACAAGCACAACATAACGTGGATCATGCACCAGAACGTTTCTTATACGACTTATGACGCGAATACGGATACGATGATCGCAGGCAGCTATTCCTCAATAGAGAAGCCGCTGCTCGTGATAATTGACTTCGGCACCTCGCTGGAGAGCAACAACGGCATGGAGAGAGTCAGGGACAAATTCGACATAATATGGCTTGACCACCATCCAATCGTCGAAGGTTTCAAGGGGCTCTCCCTTGATAATTATGTGAACCCGTGGAATTTCGGCGCGGATTCGAATTACGCTGCGGGCTTCCTTGCATGCGTCTTCTCAAAGACATTCTCCAGATTCGATACCAAGGAGATAGAGAACGCCTCTCTATGCGGAGACTGCAGCGATTATGCAAGGCAGGATGAGCCTGGCGTAGAGCTTTCTCTTCTTCTTGACCTTCTCACAAGCGATGCGAAGGTTGCATTCGGAGCTGCAACCACAAATGTAACGCCGATGGAAATAGAGAAGCTGGCAGGCGACAATGCGAAGATGGCCGAGCTGCTCGGATTCGCAAAGACAAGGCTTAGCGATGTCACAGCCGCTGCGCTCAGGTCCATGAAGCGCTACAAGGGCGAAGGCGCATACATATACGTGCTGGATTTCGAGGGAATGAGGGACGAGCAGTCGAAGTATCCGCTGCCCGGGAGATTCTCCTCGAAGCTCCTTGACAAGATAGTCGAGACAAAGGGGGAGCCTGCGATAGTGATGGTCCATTCCGGGAAGTACATATCCGTGAGGGTGTCGAAGGACCTTTCGGACCGCGTAAACCTGATACACATTATCGCGGGGATAAAGGAGAGCTTCGGCGAGCTGGTGGAAGCCGGCGGCGGGCATATTTCCGCTTCAGGGATAAAGCTCGCGGACAAGATGGAGAAGGATAAGGTCGTTAGGGAGGTTGTTTCGCTCCTTAAGAAACAGCTATCGAGAGAGAGGATAAACTCGGGCGGGCAAGCGGCAGTTTAGGCAACGTAACCGTTGGGATCAACAAGCACGAATCCGTCATCGCCATAAGACGAATCGAAATTTCTTCCGTCATCGCCGAAGGTCGTTTCTATGACGTAGAGCTTGTAGTCTGGCTTGATCAGGACGTATTGCAACTGCCCTCCAATTGCCCTTATTGTGACGTTTGCGGTGCCGTTCTTGAGCTGCGCTGCGGTGAGGTTGAACCCCGCCAACGCGACCCTAGACTGGGATGAGAGCGGACCCGGATACACAAGATACGAGTAGGGAGCGTATTGCGTGCTTGAAAACAGAACCTTTGATGCGTTAGTGCTGTTCTGTGCGGGCGCAGTAGTCTGGGTGAATCCGCTTGATACGGATGTTGTCGCTGATGCGTTTGAATTTGAATGCATTGTCAGCACAAAGGCGCCTGCTGCGGCGATTAGGGCTACTGCTATAATCCCAATTATTGCAAGTCTCATGGTATGATTGTCGCGTCAAGAAGTATATATGGCTATACTCCAAACTTCATCACTCGGTTATATGGTTATGCCGAATACCGTCCTTATTACGTATCCGAGGACTATGGTAACGAATGCAACCGACAAAGATATGGCCAGCATTTCGGCTATCCTCTTCTTTACGCTGGTGGAGCTTACCACGGCTATGACTATCGAGGCTATGGTCAGCGCTATCACCACAAGTATTATCGATGCGGCTATCCCTGCGACTCCCTCGAGCCCGAAGATGAACGGAAGTATCGAGATCAATGCGCCGATGAAGTAGTATGCGCCGGTGTAGAGCGCCTCCTTTCCGGGATGCAGCCTCTCGACGCTCCTTATCCTCCTTCCCCTTGAGAGGGCCTCGGCCTTTGAGGAGAGGTATGCTCCGCCGCCCATCGAGAGCGTACCGGATATCCCAACCACCAAACCTCCAATTACTACGACAAGGGGGGATGTCGCGATCACTGCAAGCCCGACTACGACGCCTAGAAGCTCGACAAGGCCGTCGTTCAGCCCGTATACCACCGATCGTATGTAATTTGCCTCGCCCTCATAGATGCGCATCTCATTTGCAAGCTCGTCCTCGTGCATCTGCTCGTCGCCGATGATCTTGTTTACCACCGCCTTCTCCTTCACCGAGAACCTTATGTGCTTTATTGACTCCGCATACTCGGCAAGGGCTTTTTTCTCGTCATTCTCAAGGAGGCGGGTCACGAACGCGGCGCCGAAGGCGGAGCGCATGAGCCTGAAGAAGAGTACCTGCATGCCCATGGTCGCGGGGGCCGTCGGCTCTTCCTCCTGATGCTCCATGATTGCGCTTCTCCATGCATCCATGTGCTTCTCTTCTTCAACCACGAGCTCCTGCAGCAGCTTCTTGAGCTTCTGGTTCTTCTCGGCCTTTGCAAGGGCCCTGTAAAGATTGTAGTGGAGTATTTCCTCCTTGAAGAAGTGCCTCTCCATGCGCAGTTTCTGTCCATCGGTATTATTCATGTATTCCACTTATGATTGGTCAATTTATATTTTTACACTCTGTTTATTAACCATGCCCTTCTGGAGAGGAAAGAGTTACAGCAGCGGCAGGGGTAGCTACCGGGAGGTGGAGCGGCTGCTTGCAAAAGGCAGGGAGATATACATCGTATCCCCTTACATAGATGCATATTATGCAGCCTTGATAAGAAGGTATGCGCACAGAAAGCGCTTCTATATCATCTCCTCTTCCCTTGATGCAAAGGCGCGAAGGATACTCCGGTCGCGGGGATCTCCGATGGGAGTCGCCATATTCATCGTAATTGTGATCTTCATCTGCTGGATACTCTTCGTGCTCTCATTGCTCACATTCCAGATTGCGGTCCTGGCTGCGGTTGTCGTGCTTGCAAGGATGGCCGTATTCAGGATTTTCTCGGGAAACAGGATAAAGCTCAAGGTTCCGAGGAGCTTTGTGCACGCGAAGATGTACATCTCTGAAAGGATGGCGATAAGCGGCTCGGCGAACCTCACTTACAAGGGCATGCACGGCAACGTAGAGCACATGGAAGTGGCATACGACCCTAAGACCATACTGGATTTCAAGAAGCAGTTCTGGGGGATGTGGGACTCCTAGCCTTACTCCACCCTTTTTATGGTCCCTGAGGCGAAGATCCTCGGCGATTGCGCCCTTATAAGGAGTATTTTGTCGCCCGGCAGGAGCGCCAGCGGCTTTACGAGAGTAAGTTCCGATTCCGCACCAGACTTTATCTTTGCGTCCGTGTGGGAGAAATTCGAGACAAGCAGGTATTGCATGTTCTCGGCTACCTTCTCGTTTGCTATCTTGCTCATGTCCAGTGTTGCGTAGATCCTCTTTGCATTAGATATCTTCACAGACGAGAAAACGTCTCCTTTCTCTATCTCCTCGTGCTCCATTCCCTTGATCGCTATGCCGACTCTTGTCCCGGGCGGGGCCTCCTTGATGTCTATGTCCTGGCTCTGCATCGACCTTACCGTTATGGTCTTCCCTGAATTGTGGTGCAGCGTGTCATGAACCTTGACAATCCCAGAGATAACCACTCCAAGCGTCACGGTGCCTATCCCGCTGACCGGAAACGCCTTGTCTATGTCGACGCGGACTGTCGGATCCTTCTTGTCTACCTTATGCGCGAGTATCTTTTCTATCAACTCCTCCTTCCCCACTATCTCGTAATCCTTGAGAATGCCTCCCGCGAGGAACTTGCTGACGTCGTTATCGCTTGTGAGGAGGACCTTCTTGTCCAGCAGCGACGCTGCGACCAGAGCCTCCCCGAATTCCTTTCCTATATCCGCTGTGCTTATGACTATTATGTCGGACACAAGCATCGATTCGGCCAGACCGTAAGGCTTCTCTGTTGCGTTGGTGGGATACAATGCCACTATCACGTCATCGCCGATCTTCCTGTTGAAGAAAGTCGTGCCGTTCACCGAGCCTTTCTTCCCTATGAGCGACGCGAGCTCCTCGTTGAGCGGCACGGAAACTATAAGGTTCATTGGATCATTCCTGGAATTGTATCCGGCTTGAAGAATATATCAAGAGTGCCCGCATAGCTGAAATCGGGAGCCTTTATGTAGATGCCGACTATGTAGCTGTCCTTCGAATCGAGCCTGAATGGGGTCTTGGGCTCCGTATTGACTACCTCGAAGGGCTTTGAGACCTCTATCGACCTTACGGTATCGCCGTAGCTGAATACCTTGTACATCTGCACGCTCTTCTTGAAGATCTGGCCCTTCTGCATGCCCATGGCCATTGCGGAGTCCTCCAGCTCGACGGTATGCCCCTTTCCCGTTAGCAGTATCTTCTCTATGCTGATTGCCACCACTTCCTTTGACTCGTTGCCGAAGTTTATTGTCAAAGGTCCCTCGTAAGTAACGTCAGGGGCCCTTATCCTGAGCTTGAAGGTCACTCTGTCCATGAAGCCTATGTCGAGAGGAAGCCTTGGGGAGAATTCCACGAGCTGAAAGGGCTGCGAGACCTCTATCTTCGCAAGCGACATCTTCGGGCCTTTGAGCATGTCAGGCAGAAGGTCGCTGCCTATTTTATTCTGAAAGGGGATGCTCAATTCGAAGACACGCTCATTGACGTCCTTGCCTCCTATGCTGTGCATCTCGCCCATGAACTTTAGGTTTATGCTTGTTATCGTCACCAGCGGCGCAGGCTTAGCCCCTTTGAATATGTCAAGAATAGATATGCAATCACCTCAGTCATAATAATTTGCGTTAATTTTCTAGCATTTATAAGAGATCATGATCTATCAGGGTAAGGATCTCTACGGTCTTTGTTGCTTCGTCTATTTTATAGTAGAGTACTTTATTCCTTATGTGGACTTCCCACAAGCCTTTGTAACCCGATCTTAACGGATGGCTGAAATGGTATGGATCGCTTAGTATCCTTTCGACCTTACGGAAGATTTCTTTATGCGTCTCACGGTCTCTCTTTTTAAGCCAGAGTATCTCTTTCTCCACGCCTTTAGATGTCTTTAGAGCGTACGGCATTAGAAGCACCGATTTTATCCTAGTGCCCTCTTGAATTCATCGAAGTTCTTATATTTGGTGTACTTTCCAGATTTTAATTCCTTTAGGCCTTTATCGATTGATGCTTTAGCCTTTTTGCTTAGCTTTATGCGCTCGCTTTCCTCTAA
>CAYQOG010000028.1:0-11372 GCA_964419095.1 Microcaldota archaeon | reverse complement strand
GGATGCAGTGATTGCATGAACGCAGAGGAAGCCCACACCGTTTACGGGTGGGAGGATGTCACATACTTGGAGAGCCAACCCTCAGTTACTTCTTATCGGGCATTTTCATGGCATTGGCATGGCGGTCCGGCGCAAGATACATCACCGATCAGTTCGAGAAGCTTGGAGATGCATTCAGGAGCGCCACGCTGCTAGGCGGAGCGAGGAGCAACGGGTCTCAGGTATACGGGTACGAGCATGCCGTGCAGATACATTATGACTTCACTTTCGGGCAGATGTCGGGGAAGGCGGGAGACTTCTTAGTGAGAATCAGGATACCGGACTGGGGCGACGAGGCCGGATACAGGATAGTCTCAAAGGAAGGAGACCATCGCGAGCATGAGAGGCTGTCAGGCAGGAAGGTCGCCGTAAAGAGGATACACATCGCTGCCCACATGGGGAGCCTGCTGCGGCCTTAATGGCTCATTTTGTGTCAAGAAGATCGTTGAGTGAGGCGTCCACGCTGGATATGTGCTCGTTCTCCCTAGGCACGCTGTTCAATTTCACTGACTTGAACCTGTTTATCAGCTCCTTTGCCTGCGCATGCAGCAGCTCAAGGCCCTTCTCCTTCACCTTCCAGTCTCCTTTCAATTGATGCACTACGAGCTGGCTGTCCGAGTACAAATCTATATCACTGCCTGCACCAAGATCCTTCAAGGCCCTCCTCAGCGCCTCAATCACAGCAATATATTCCGCCTCGTTGTTCGTCTTTATTCCGTTGTAGAGGCTGTGCTTCGCAAGGAGCCTGTGCCTCTGGTCAAAGATCTCATAACCTGAAGCGCTCTTTCCGGGATTGTTGCGCGATGCGCCGTCCGTGTAAACGTAAATAAGCATTGTATTCAAGGACATATGCACTTGCAGGTTATAAAAGTTGCCACTCCCTGTTCCTCGCATATTTAAATCTGTTATGCTGATAGCCTATCCGAGAGCAATGGATGCACAACTTGTAAACGCCCTTAACATTGCAACTGCCAGACTGAAGGAGGAGAAGGACTACAAGCCTCATGTGCACAGCGATAAGTGCCTAAGCCTCTTCGGGGACTCTCTGGAAAAGAACGAGGTCACGCTGCTCGAGATAAAGCAGAGCATACTTGCAGGTATTGCACCTGACAGGGTTGTTGCGACCGACAAGCGCATCATCATGGTGCGGCCCTCATTCTGGAAACTCTACGCTGGGCACACCATCGCCTCGCCAACAGAGGTAAGCTACGTTCCCTACCACAACCTGATAAGCGTGATAACAACCAAGGGAAGGATCTTCGCCACGGTGCACATGAGAATACACGGATTTGCCGACGAGAGCAGGGAGATGAAGAAGGAAGGACAGATAAACGGCGTGCCGATAGCAGAAGCGACAAGGTTCACCCGCTTCCTCGAAGACATAATAGAGGCGCTGGCAGGCGATCGCGGGGATAGCCAGGGAGGGATAAATCCAAAACCGGCCAGTCGGCCGCTGCCTGAGTAGTTTACAGCTCAAGGTTCCTCAACTGTCCTATCCTTCCGAAGTCGAGTATCTCGCCTTCCCCTAAGCAGAGCGCTTCCATAGAGTCTATGTCAAGCATCTTGTTGAATATAGGGGCAAGATCCCCAATTCCTCTCTCCATGTTCACGCTGAATCCATCTGCAAAATAGTTCATTGCCGGAACAATGAGGATATCCCTTCCGTCCTTCAGTTTTCCCCTGAGGAAGCATTTCAATTTCTCCTTTACTCCAAGCTTGTTGTATATGGCAATAGAAGGATGCACATGCCCCATTATCAGCATCTTGCCTCCCTTTTCCGACGGAATTCTCTCCCCGTGAAAGAAAAGATAGTCACCTACCAGCGCCTCCTGCGTATAAAGTTCAATTCTGAAGGGTTCCTTTAGCCTGTCAATGAAATTGTCGTGGTTCCCCTTGATCAAAGTTATTATCTCGAGTTTCATCTCATTCCTCAGGAAATTCACGAACTCATGCGTTTCGTTGAACTCCTCCACATGCACCTGCGAGAACTCGTTTTTTATGTCGCCGTCGACAATTATCCGCTTCGGTTTTTTCAGTTCAACTGCCCTGGCTATGATCTCCTTTATGTGCCGCAGGTTTGTCTTCGGAAGGAATGTGCCTTTGTCCGCTATTACACCCTCATATCCAAGGTGCAGGTCGCTGCAGACTATAGTTGAAAGGGATTTTATGTAAAGTATGGGCAGTCCTTCAAGCAACTCTACATCGCTGCCTATCTTCATTGCATCATCCTGTTGAGCTTTGCAAGAACCTGCCTATGCAAATCCCTTATGTGTTTTCTCTTGTCCTTCATCATTATGACATCCGCCTCTCCGAAGGTTATGAGAAGATGTGAGAACGGGGAGGGAACATCTGTCTCGATTACCCTATGCGCTATCTCGCCGCTCACAAGTTTCTTTACAACCTGCTCCGCCCTTGGAAGGTCCATCACGTCGTCGAATATCTCCCTGTAAGTCTCCTTGATTATCGGGAAATCGGGGCTTATCTCCTCCGCTGCCTTGAATATCAGTTGCGAATTTATCTGCTGCTTCCTGACGCTTATCTTGACGCCCTTGTAGTTCCTTAATACCATGAAACTCCTTGCGGCATTGTACCTGAACCTCCTTCTCATCATTTCAGTCCTCCTTATATTCTGCGTGAGGGTAAGTCTCAGGTTGGTGCTCCCAACCTCGTTTATCAGCTCGGAAATGACCTTCCTGCTTATTGTGGCCGAGAGATCTGTAACAAGCACGAATCCATTGTCTGTTATGTTTACCGCTATGTCCGTCTCAAGTATCTCGCCTAGTTTTATTGCAAAGATCCTGGATAGCGCGTCATTGACCCTTCTTCCATAAAGGCTGTGGAAAATGAGAAGGTTCCTCTCGCCCTCCTTGTCCTCCGTGCTCTCTATGAGCATCATGCGGTCATTTGGTATGTGGCCTGCATAGAGCACCTGCTCAGCGAAGTAGTTGAATATTGCCATCTTTGCATTCGCATCTATGGGCATGGCATCCAGTATGGCCTTGCATTCCTCATTGGGCTTAAGCCTGCTCTTGTCGAGCATTGTGAGCATCTTCTTCCCGTGCTGCCTTGCATGGCCTATGGCTATCGCCATCTGCTCCCTGAATCTGCCTATGTCTATTGCCAATTCATAGGTCAGCGGCAGCTGCTCGGAATACCAAGGAGGTATGGTAGGAACCTGTCCGGGTGCAAGGCTCACGTATGCCTTCATCACGCGCGCATACTCGAACCTGTAAGTCTTGCCCCCGAGCACAAAGACGTCGCCTGGCTTCAACCTTGAAAGAAAATCCTCCTGTATGCTTCCCTGCCACTTGTTGTCCGGAGTCATTACGTCTATCGCAACTTCGTCTGGAATGGTGCCGAGGTTGAGGAAGTAGATCAGCTTCGTGAGCTTGCCCCTTTTCCCGAATGCGCCTTCCTTCTCATCATACCATATCTTCGCATAGACTCTCCTGCTTTCGAGGCCAACGTACATGCCAGAGAGGTATTCTATGACGGACATGAAATCTTTCTTCTGAAGATTGTGGTATGCGTATGAATTGCGAACAAGCGAATAAGCCTCGTCTATAGTCCACTTCTTCGTCTGCGACATTCCCACGATGTGCTGCGAGAGCACGTCAAGCGCATTCTTCGGCGTGGTAAAGCTGTCCAGGTGCCTTTTCTTAGCCGAATCAAGCATAACGGAGCATTCCACAAGATCGTCGCGGTTCGTGACAATTACCTCTCCCCTTGCAATATCATTGAAGCTGTGGCCGCTTCTCCCTATCCTCTGCACCGTCCTTGCAACGCTCTTCGGCGAGCCTATCTGTATCACGTTGTCTATGGTGCCTATGTCTATTCCAAGTTCCAGGCTGGTTGATGAAACGGCAACCTTCAGCTTCCCCTTCTTGAGAAGGTCCTCCACACCCAGTCTGGCCTCCCTGGAAAGGGACCCGTGGTGTGCAGCTATGTTCTCCTCTCCATACTTGAATCGCTTCATCAGGTTGTAAACAACGCGTTCGGTACCGCTCCTCGTGTTCGTGAATATCAGGGTTGTCCTGTTCTTCTTTATTATCGAGTCAATGATCCTGTAGATGGAGTTGTCTACCAGAGCGTCGCTCGAGTTGACTATGTCCTTCACTGGGGACATCGCGAGGAAATCGAGTTTCTTGTCCCATGTAGCGTCCACTATGAAGCAGTCGCGCTCCTTCTCGCCATCGTATCCTACAAGGTACTTAGCCGCCTCGTCGAGAGGAGAGAGCGTGGCGCCCATCCCCACCCTCACGAAGTCATGGCCTATTATCTCAGTAAGCCTCTCTATGGAGAGCGAGAGGTGCACCCCCCGCTTGTTGTTGGCAAGCTCGTGCAGCTCGTCTATTATCACGTACTTGACACCCTTCAGGTGCTCCACGAACTTCTGCGAGTTGATGAGTATCGCAAGGCTCTCTGGCGTAGTAACGAGTATGTTCGGAGGTTTCTTCAGCATCTTCTGGCGCTCCGACTGCGGAGTGTCTCCTGTGCGTATTCCCACAGTGATCTTTTTTATTGGGAGAGTTATATCGGCGAAAACCTGGTCCAGCGGCACATTCAAATTCCTATATATATCATTGTTGAGGGCCCTCAAAGGCGAGACATATATGCAGTAGACCTTGTCCTCAAGCTTGTTCGCAAGCGACAGATTCATCAGGTCGCTGAGTATGGACATGAAAGCGGAGAAAGTCTTCCCGCTGCCCGTGGGAGCGGTTATCAGCACGTTCTTCTGCTGCGTTATGAGCCTGAATGAATACATCTGCGGAGGCGTAGGCACCTTGTACTTCTTCTCGAACCACTTCCTGAAGAAGATGTTGAGGCTGTCCAGACTCTCCTCTACACTGAAGGGTTTTTCCAAATACTGTATCATTCTGGTCACCTTAGCAAAACTAGCAATACCAATTGGCGGGAATATGTATTAAAAGCTGCCTATGGGCATTGGCATGTCGTCGTTGACTTTGTTCCGCAGTGATGCAGAAGGCTTAAAAGGCTGAGTCTCATATCTATCGTAAACGGTGTCCATATGTCAAAGAAGTCAAGCAGGTCGAAGAAGCTCGAAGCTCTTGAGCGAGCACAGCAGATAAACCAGGCCCTCGAGACGAGCACCATAGAGAGCGCGGCCCTTCTCAGCAGTGCAGGCGAGTCAAGGCCAACTCTTGAATCGCACGTATTGGATCTACTTGACCAGAAGTACGACAACTCTCAGCCTCCTTCCTCGGCTAAAAAGGGCTCAAAGAAGTCAAGCAAGCCGAAGAGATCAGCAAAGAAGAAAAGGAGATAATCCCTTTGCGATCTAATTCGCAAGAAAGCTTTAATTACCTGGAAAAGCAGACTAAAATACGACTTCTATGCCAATAAACAGGCAGCCTAACCAAAGGGAGGTTAGAGAGCAGAAAAGGGAGCGCGCAAGATCCCATATCGAACATATGCTTGGGCCAGCCATAAACGGCCAAGATTTTGAGAGGCGCGCAGCAAATCTTGCCAGGAATAAGAATCCGTTTGTAAGGGCAGAGCTTCCATGGACGGAAGGCATCCACGCGGATATAATAAGGCAGCTCTCAACGGATCCTGTAATATATGTGAGGCTTAGTGTTGCAAGAGGCAGGTACACTCCTATAGAAGTAATTAAGGAAATGGCTGCGTCTGACCCCATTTACGGCGTCAGGAACGCTGCCGGGAAGAGGCTTTCAAGAATCCTCGAGATGAAAGAAAAGAAGAGGAACTAGTTCTCCTTGTCCTTCTTGTCCGGTCCTCCTTTTCCTATGGAAAGCCTGACTCCATTGTCCGGGCTTCTCGTTATCGTTATGTCCAGGTGCTCGCTGCCAAGCAGGTGCCTCAATTCCTCGTAAGTATAGGCCCCGATGTCATCATTCCTCCTGTTCTTGAGTATCTCGGCCCTCCTTTCAATCACGTCTCCCTTCTCTATGGTGGTGTATTCCAGCTCAAGTTTCGGCTTGTCCGCTCCATAGATGTCCTCTATCCCCAGCTCCATGGGCTTGTAGCCCTCGCTCTGGTAGACGAATGGAAGCACTGCGCTGAATTCCGATATTATCGCGGAGACGCTCTGGTCGATGTTTGACTTGTCCCCTGCTATCACGAAGTCGTCGCCGTTAAGGAATCCGAGGAAGATGCTGCTCTTGCTCTCTTTCACTTTGTCCTGCAGCATCTGCGAGACAAGCCTGAGTATCGTTATTCCGGAATCGTTGCCGAACTCCTTCGCAAATTCAAGCAGCCCGTCCACTCTCAATCTTCCTATCTCGTACTTGCTGTTCGTGTCCTTTAGCGCCTTCTCAACGGCGTCGGAGATCTTCGCCTCATTGGGCAGGTCGATGAGGGGATCGAACTTCTTGCCCTTTTTCTTGAGGAATATGGTCACAAGGCTGCGCAATTCGGCCGGATCGAAAGGCTTCTTTATGTAGTAGTCGGCGCCGTATTTTATGCCCTTGAACCTGTTTGAAGTGGCATCCATCGCGCTTACTATTATGACAATGGTGTCGCTGAGCGCCTTCTCCGTCTTTATGCTCTGGCATATCTGTAGCCCGTCCACTCCGGGAAGCATGAGGTCAAGTATGACAAGGTCGGGCTTCTCGTACTTTATCCTCTTCATGGCCTCGTTGCCGTCGTATATCTGCTTTACGTCGAAGCCCTTGCCCACTGAAAGCATCATCAGCTTGTTTATGTTGCGGTCATCCTCCACTATCATTATCCTTCGGAGATGGTCCTCGTTCTGGAGCACGTAATAGGTGAGTATGCCTCCGCTGCTCCTGGAGGCTATGGCATTTGCGCCTTCCAGCTCCCCAAGCGCCTTCTTCAATGTCATCTCGTCTATCTTCGATGAGGTTGCGAATTCCCGCAGCTCGTTGAAAGTAACCTGCTGCTTGTCGTTTATAACAGAAATTATGTCTGACTTTATGTTCTCCATGCCGTCCATACAGATCGCCGGTTGCTTATTCGGCAGAGAGAGATATAAATCCTTGCTGAATCCGTGAAATAGTGGCGTCAACAGAAGCAGATGCTCAACCTTTATAAACTTGCATTCTCATACATTGTTTCATGGCACTACTGTCAAAGCAGAGCAAGCTATTGTCAAACAAGGGCAAGCCCAAGGCATTCGCCTCTGCCCCTGGCAACAGTGCTCCAGGCAAGAAGAAAGGGCAGTCCAGAATGTCCCTGATTGCAGTTGCTGTTGTAGTGATAATCATATTGGCGGCTGCCTACTCGCTTCTCTCGGCAGGCGGTTCAAGCGCAATAACCCTGACAACGAACAAGACGCTCTCATTATCGCCGAACCAGACGATACTCATAGAATCGGGCAGCTCCTCGTCTCCCGCAGCCATACAGATGGCCAATTATTCAGGAGGCTCATACACATTCCTTATAACCAAGGCGCCGGTCCTTGCAAACCCTGTATACATGTTCACGCTGACGCAGGGCCAGGTTGTAAACCTCAGCTACAGCGGATCCTCTACCGCAGACCTCCAGGCGAAGCTTATTTCCGGAAGCAACACCGTGGCAATGGTCGAGTTCATACCAATACCTGCCTCATTCGGGGTGAGGGCAACCACTCTCGCCACGCTCAATTCTGGAGGGAGCGGACAGCAGACAACAGCATCAACAACAGTGGCGGCAACTACGACCGCATCAGCCACAACCTCTGCGGGAACAGCAACAACCAGCGCAACCACTACCGTGGCGCAGAACACCGGCAGCTATACGAACGCGCAGGTGCTTGCATCCGCGAACCTGACCCAGGACGGGCTGCTGATGAAGAACTTCAAGGCCCTATACAACAAGGACCAGGCGTGCACCTCGCCTACGTACAACGCTACCTACTTCGCGCAGCTGCACTCCAATGCAACAGCCCCGAACGACTACCCGAACGTCACCCGTGCAACGCCTTACGACATAAACGAGACAATATCATACATAAGCGGCTCAACATACTACGTGAACTACAGCACGGTCTCGCATCTCTCCGCGACGGCTGGGCCTGCGCTCTCGCTTGAGATAAACGCGCAGTCGGGCCAGACGGTGGCCGCCACATTCAAGGGCCTCTACCAGGGCAGCACCTACTCCTCGCTCGAGTCGACTTACCTTACGCAGTCGGGCATAAGCGGCAATTGCGGCGCATACATTCCTTGATTCTCAGACCTTGGCTCCGCACTTCGAGCAGAATTTCGCTCCAGCTGCAAGCTTTGCTCCGCATTTTGGGCAGAACCCACCACTGCTCCCTACATCAGGCGCGCCTTGCCCTGCGCCAGGGTAAACCGTGCCCTCAGAGATTATCCTGCCTATGTAATCGGAGAGGTCCTTGGCATCCTTGTTGTTGAGCCCTTCTATCTCCCCTTCCTGCTTGTTGCCCTTCTTCAGGAAGCCCGTGTCGGTGTCATATCCCTGAACGCGTATGAATACTGATGATGATATTATCCCGTGCTCCATCCTCACGCTGGTTATCTGCTTGTAGGGTATGCTCTCGATATCCTTCCTCAATCCCATGGCGGTCTTGTTGACTATGATCAGGCGCTTGTCAGTGGCTATGACGCTTGTTGGATTTACGAAAGAGCCTCCGGGGCCCACCCTCCTCTCCCTGGCCGTAAGCTGCACAGCCTCCCCTGGCCAGAGCATCTTCTTGACAAGGTTCACTTCCCCGTGCTCAATTCCCATAGGGCAATATGGGCAATGAAAAGTTAAATTAGTATCGCTCCGGCAAGGGCGTGTCATTCTCACTCGATGTTCAGCTCTTCCCCGACTGGCTTCTGCCACCTGACCAACTGCGTCTCATCCGTTATTATCTCCTTTGCACTCCTGCATGGGAGGTAGTTGCTCTCCACGCCTCCCAACCTTTTCAGTATCTCAGCCGAATACCTGGCGGAGCTTGTGTTGTAGCCCAAATGAAGATTAGCGCCATCCAGCTGGAAGTTCACCACTACGAAGTCGTAGAATCCGTCATCTCGCGCTATCCATCCGAATAGGAAGCCTGCTCCTTCGGCCTCGCGTATGCCGTACCTGTCCCACTTTACTATGTCCTTCAGGGGTTCGACCACTCCGCTTCTCAATCTGATAAGTATCAACTGGTTCATGGCCCAAACCCTATTGGAAAACTACACTCAGAACTTTCTAGACTCAGTAATATAAATGTTTTAGAGGACTTTGGTTTTGCTTTGGTTTTGATCAGGCCAAAACATATAAATTCTTTCATGGCATAGATATGCACAATTCCATGTCAAAGATAGGCTATACGAAGAACAGGATACTCGGCATACTTGCCCTATCGAGCAAGACGCCCACTGAACTCAGCCAGGAACTGGCGCTAAACCTCGCGACTGTCAGCCAGCATCTCAAGGAACTGAGGGAGATGGGCGCAATAGAGGAGCAGAAGAACCTGCACTTCAAGAAGTGGAAGTCCTACAGGATAAATCCCTCCTTTGACCACGCCTCGCTTGCCACTGAATCGGCCAGCAAGGGCATCTTGGGCGTAAGGGGCAAATTCATAGCTGTAATAGTGGCAATCGCATCGGTACTCGCGCTCTCATATTTCTTCATTGGAGGATCCAATGCGCATCAGGCAGGCACTGGCACAGTCCAGGTTGCCCTTACTGATCCGCCAACAGTTCCTCCAGGCACGCAGGCGCTGTACATAAACTACTACTCAGTAGCGGTACAGGTTCTCGCCGCCAATGGGTTATCCGAATGGATAACAACTCCCCCAGAGGTCAACACCAGCGGTACCCTGAATCTGCTTTCACTCGTGAATACAAGCCAGATAATAGGATCGATTGCCATTCCTCCCGACTCAAGGATAACAGGCGTAAGCTTCGACATGCCTTCTGCTGAGATTGTGGTAAATGGAAGTGTGCACTCGCTGGTTCTCAGGGCCGGGCAGATAAGCAGCGTAGTCAGTGGAAACGTCGTCTCCGGCAAGCAGCAGGAGATACTGATGGAACTGGCACCTACTGTCACGCCTATGTACATCAACGGAGAGGTCGTATACGCAATGGTGCCTCAGGCCAGTTCAATAGCACTGGGCGTCAATGCTACAAGGGGCATAGGCATCCTTTCCAAGCTGAGTCCCGGCCAGATAAGCAGCCTGAAGTCCATCCAGCTGAACCTTACGCTTACCAACGCCTCGCTAAAGGTCGTCAACAATTCCGTCATGATGAGCGTTACAGTCACGAACACGAATGATGGACCTATAGTCATAAGGGACATCCTGCTTCTCGGAAACCAGAGCCTTGTCCGGAGGAGCCAGAGGTACACGCCTAACATAAGCATTCCTGTCACGAGAAGCCACATGGGAGTGGAATTCCTGATAGAGAACAACAGCTCGCTTGACTTTGCGAACCAGCAGTACATGCAATCGTCACTTGAGCGAATCAATTACACGTATCCTTACGCCACATCCGGATACAAGTTGCTGCCTGGGCAATCAGTGACGCTAAATTTCACAGGAAGCTTGCTCCTTGGCAGCAACCTGAGCATAGGGCTCACGAAAGGCTACCGCTACAAGATAGCAGTAATGGGAGACCAGATAGTGCATCTCGTGACAAACGTCACCTCAGGGTGAAATGGCCTTTAAATATCCCAATTGCCTAAACGGCAGTATGGAGTTCACGAAGGAAGAGATCGCATTCATCAGGAAGAAAGACGAACTGAGAGTCGTCACTGTGTCAAGCAAAGGATGGCCGCAGGTGACGACTGTAATACGTGTCTTTGCTGGGGCATGATTTATTTCGTAATCGAGAAGACCGCGAAGAAATATGAGAACATCAGGAACAGCAACAAAGTCGCGCTTGCAATCGACACGTACGGCAGGAACCCGAAGTCGGTAAACGTGCAGGGGTATGCTGAGATAATCGAATCAGGCAAGGAATATGAAAGAATAGCCAAGCTGCTTGCAAAAGGCATAAGCATTACGCTGCAAACGGCGTTGCTGGAGGAGAAGACGTTGTCTTAAAAGTAAGACCAGTAAGAAAGGCAGTCTCCGGAATTTAGAAAGCTATACCGACTTCTTCGCTTCGGCGTGCGTTGTCTTTGCAGTCGTGATCTTCTCCGCATTCATCGTCTTCTGCAGCTCGCTTGCGATCTTCACGTTCTTCTTGTTCCAGAGATCGGCGAATTCCTGATTCTCCTTCTTCGTCGTCTTCGCGATATAGCTGTCCCCTTCAGGTATTATTTTTGGCATTATTATCAACTAAATACGATATACCTTTGTTTTCAACCTTATTATGTTATCCTATCCGGGCAACTTATCGGGCTTTACCCAAAAAGAAGCCGGGGAGTACGTGATTTGAACACGTGTCTTCAGCGCCCAAGGCTGAAAGCCTACC
>CAYQOG010000027.1:0-11448 GCA_964419095.1 Microcaldota archaeon | reverse complement strand
ATGGAATTGATACGGCAGCTGCTGGCGTGCTGGAAAAGGTTAATATAACTCTGGATGCAACGACTCAATCATCTCATAATTAAACTTTCAGAAGGCGGTTGGTTGGCACAGGTTATGCAGTCTGTAGAGAAAGTCAAGTACGTTAGGGAGCTAGCGCAGTTGGCGGACGCACATTGCCATCTTGACCTCCTATCCAATCCCTCTGAAGCGGTAAACGAGGCTTTTTCAAAAGGGATCAGGACGATAATTACCTCGGGCGGCAGCGCGAAGGGCAACGAGGCCACTTCGAAGCTCGTTAAGGTGCTCAGTGTTTTCGGAGTTGTGGGCATTGACCCTTCTTTTGCAGCCACTGAGGCCAAATATGTGGAAAGCTACGTGGAGATGATAAAGAGCAACCCGCGGCTCATAGGCATTGGGGAAATAGGGCTTGACTCGCATGTCGAAGAGAAGAATCCGCCTGCGATTCAGAAAGATCTTTTCGTAAGGCAGATCGGGATAGCGAATGAACTGGAGATACCTGTGGTGATACACTCGCGCGGCAGGATTGCAGAGGTCATAAAGATCGTAGAGGAGCAGAGGCCCGGGAGGGCGATGTTCCATTTCTTCGAGGGAGACGTAGAGCAGGCGAAGGAGCTTGCAAGGAAAGGCTACATTATATCGATCCCGCCAAGATTCTCAAGCCGCGTGAAGAAGATAATAAGCGAAGTGGATATACGCAGCCTGGTTGCGGAGACGGATGCGCCTGTTGCCGGCAAACAGCCCTCCGATGTTAGGGAGGTAGTCGAGGCGATAGCGTCTGGCAAGCAGATGGACTTCGGCGACGCAGCTGATATCCTATCAGAAAACGTTAAAGCCTTGTTCCACATATGATAATCCTGTCGGGCCCGTAGCTCAGCTTGGATAGAGCGGCAGACTTCTAATCTGATGGTCGCGGGTTCAAATCCCGCCGGGCCCGTAAACGGAGAAAAGGGTATGTATAAAAAGATGTAATGCGCAAGGAGTATTCATCATTTAGCGCTTATTTACCGTGTTGCAGTAGGCAAGGTGATTCAGAATGGCAGACAATAAAAAGTTCGACGAGACGCTCGCCCAGATAAAACAGCAGATAGACATACTGCTGAACGACAACAGCGTGCCCAGGAACGTGAAGACTGCGCTAGAGGAGGCGAAGAAGGCGCTCAACGAAGGGAGCGGCTATTCGGTGAAATCCTCCACAGCTACGTACAAGATAGACGAGATAAGCAACGACATCAACCTCCCGCCTTATGCGAGGACGGTCATCTGGAACATACTGAGCATGCTCGAGTCCGTGAAAGAGTAAAGGCATGCCCCACGGGCCTCTTTTTGAATACCGGAAGTATCCCTAGTGGGCCTGCTAGAACATTTATATACCTTATCTGGCTTATTCTTA
The DNA here is from genome assembly GCA_964419095.1 of Microcaldota archaeon. Lineage (GTDB taxonomy): Archaea > Micrarchaeota > Micrarchaeia > Micrarchaeales > CABMGC01 > JAKAVK01. The sequence continues at coordinate 10,037 of CAYQOG010000027.1, read as the reverse complement.
TGTGCTATTAAGCCCTTACGCTTATTTTTGGCGGTTTAATGAAATTGACAGTAATAGAGAGCACACCAACCTCGTTGCGCTTCAGGCTTAGCGATGCTGAATTCAGCGTTGCCAATGCACTCAGAAGGGCCGCAATAAGCCAGGTGAGCTCCTTCGCGATAGACACGGTGACATTCTACGAGAATTCCAGCTCAATGTTCGATGAGTACATTGCGCACAGGATAGGACTGGTTCCTCTCGTGAGCCCTTCGAAGGGATACGACGAGAAGGATGAGATACTCTTCACGCTCCAGGCTGAAGGGCCTGTCATGGTCTATTCGAAGGACCTCAAGAGCAGCGACAAGACAGTCAAGGTAGCGAACGAGAAGATACCTGTGATGAAGCTCGCAGCCGGACAGACATTGAGGCTGGAGGGCAAGGCGATAATGAGCATGGGCTCCAAGAGTTCCAAGTTCCAGCCCGGTCTTGCGACCTATAAATTGCTTGGAGACAAGGACTTTGAGTTTTACATTGAGACTTTTGGCCAGATGCCGCCTGCGGAGATATTGTCGAGAGCATTGGATATAATAAGAGGTAATGTGAAGGAAGTGTACAAGGAGCTCGAAAAGTAGGCTACTAAACGCAGGGGTGGCAGAGCTTGGTCAAATGCGCTGGCTTGAGGGGTCAGTAGCTTTAGTGCTTGCGTGAGTTCAAATCTCACCCCCTGCATATATGGTGAAGATGATGCAAAGAGAAGTTGCAATTGAGAAGAATGCCATAAGGAATTGGCTCTCGGAGCTGAGCAAGGTCAAGCCCGGCGCGAAGAATGCGGGACTCTGGCAGTATGTCTACGAGCTTACTGCGAAACCCAGAAGGCAGAGGATCGTGGTCAATCTTACGAAGATAGAGAAGCATGCCAACGACGGAGACAATGTGATTGTGCCTGGCAAAGTCCTCGGGGCGGGAAACCTCAAGAAAAGCTTAAATATAACGGCAGTCGAGTATTCTAACGACGCAGAATCCAAGATAAAGAAGGCTGGCGGGAAGGTCCTCGGCCTTGAGGAGATGATGAAGAAGGAGGGCGTCAGGATAATAATTTAGTGTTTGTTATGGCCGACTATGTCATTGATGGAAGCGACAGGATCCTCGGAAGGATCGGGAGCTACGTAGCCAAGGCGCTCCTCTCGGGAAACAATGTCACGCTCGTCAATGCGGAGAAAATTTCCATAAGCGGGAGCAAGAAGGTCCTCTTTGCAAAGTATAAGCAGCTCATCGAACTTAAGGACAAGGCGAATCCCGAGCATTCGCCTTACTGGTCCAGGAGGCCGGATCTCTTCGTCAAGAGGTCGATAAGGGGCATGCTGCCCTACAAGAAGCCAAAGGGCAAGGAGGCGTACAAAAGGCTCAGGGTATACATAGGCATTCCAGAGGGAGTCAAGAAGACGATGCATAAGGTTGATTCGAAGAAGCCTTCAGAACTCTACCAGAACGTGATGACTGTCGAAGAGCTTACAAAGAACCTGGGGTACAACAAGTGATTTTTATGGCAGGCGAAGCAAAAGGATTCGGAAACCTTGACAAGGAATTGGAGGCCATTTCACAGCCAAAGGCCGCGCAGCAGAAACGCGCACCTGCAAGGGGAGCGGGATCAAAGGCGAAAGCTGCGGGCAAGGCGGCGGTCAAGAAAAAGGCGGTCATAGCCAAGGGAAAGAGAAAGAGGGCCATCGCAAGGGCGACGCTTACACAGGGAAGCGGAAGGATAATGATCAACGGGATCGACATAAAGAACGTCAAGCCGGATATATTCAGGGAGCTTATGCTCGAGCCTGTGAGAATCGCGACCCAGGCGAAGGGCATCGCCGATTCGTCTGATATTTACGTCAGCATACGGGGAGGCGGAACAAGCGGACAGGCGCAGGCTGCCAGGAGCGCAATCGCTAAGGTCATCGCCGGCGCATCGAGCGGCGATACGCTGAGGAAGATGTACATGTCCTATGACAGGACGCTCATAGTCGACGATTCTAGGAGAGTCGAGCCCAAGAAGTTCCTGGGAAGGAAGGCACGTGCAAGATTCCAGAAGTCGTACAGATGATCTGAGATTATATTTGTGATAGCATGATGATTCCAATAAGGTGCTTCTCTTGCGGGCAGGTCGTTGCGGACAAGTGGGAGGAGTACAACAAGCGCGTAAACATCGACAAGGAGGATCCGGGAAAGGTGCTGGACGACCTTGGAGTCGCAAGGTACTGCTGCAGGAGGATGCTCCTTGGAAACATCGAGCTAATCGACGATATAATCAATTACAGCAGGAAGTAGCATAAAGTATAAAAGGAACATTAACCAAGCAATAAATGCGGGGTCGTCTGCTAGCTTGGTTAGGCTGAGTGCTTAGGGAGCATTCGACCCGCGTTCAAAATAACCTTATGGTTATGAAAGTCGCGGCGACCCCGAATAATGGTGAATAAATGGCCGTAACAAGGCAACAGAGCTTCATGCAGAGGCGCATCGCCGACGCGATGCACGAGCTTGACAGGGATATCAGCTCTGCCAGCAGGGGATTTGTGCCGGTCAGCATCGCCAATGGTCACGCGTATGAGCGGGCTGGCGACAGGATAGGCTTCGCGCTCTCTACCGGTAAGGTCACTGCCAGCCCTACTGAAGAGGAGAGGGAATTCTCAAGATCGCTGATAGATCCTCAGGAGGCCCATGAAGCGCTCGCAGAGATGGGCAGGATCTACAAGCAGGCGTGGGTCTGGAAGAAACTCGCGGAGGATGCGGGAGGCGCGGGACGCGTGGCGAGGAGGGCTGTCTGGTACTTCGATAGATATGGCTACAGGCCTGGTGCAGGAGAAGATGCCAGAGTGGAGACGCACCTGCGGGAGGAGGCGATGAGACATGAACTGCGGATGGCGCATGAGGAGAGCCAGAAGGCAGGGGTGAAGAGTGCGGTGGGATGATGGTAATAACAAGGACTCGTGTAAGAAATGCAGAGTTAATACCCTTCGACCTGAAGATAATGAAGGCCCTTGATGCGCCTTTTGGCGCAGACTTGCCGAGCGTCATAACGAGTGTGGGGAAGAGCTTCGAAATTGACCAGATATCGGGGCGCTTGGAATACCTTAAGGGACACGGACTTGTAGAAGTGAAGCCCGTTCGCATGTTACCCGATTGGGAGGCCGACAGGCACTTCCTCACTGAGGAAGGGAAACTGGAATTCAGGAAGATGGAGCTAATATCAAGAATACACGATGCGAAGAATGCGCGGGATATCGGGCGTGCGCTTATAAGTGGCGCATACGATATACTAAGCGAAGTGTTCAGGTAATTTTTATGGAGGGAGAGAATCTTTTGATTGACCAGGCAACATACCTCGAGGCGGGAGTGCACATAGGCACCAAGATAACCACGCCGGGAATGCGCAGGTTCATCTACAAGGTCAGGGAGGACGGCCTCTTTCTGCTTAATCTCAGCACTATAAACGAGAGGATAGGGCTCGCCGCGAAGATGCTCTCGTATTTCGAGCCGAAGGAGATCGTTGTGACTGCGTCGAGAATCTATGCCATATCCGCGGCTTCAAAGTTCACGGAGATAACGGGCGCCAAGCTCATGTCAGGCAGGGTCATGCCCGGGATATTCACAAACCCTAGGAGGGAGGACTATTCCGAGCCGAGCGTAATGCTTGTGAGCGACACAAGGAACGAGAGGCAGGCCATAAGGGAGGCGAGCAAGACAAGCATCCCCACGGTTGCGCTCTGCGACACTGACAACATACTCAAGTACGTTGACCTGATAATACCTTGCAACAACAAGGGAAGGAGGTCTCTCGCATTGGTCTACTTCATACTCGCCAGGGAGTTCCTCAAGGAGAAAGGGTTAATAAAGACAAACGAGGAATTCAACTACAAGATCTCCGACTTCGAAGCAAAACTGGAGATGAAGGCGAGCCCATAATGATAATTAAGGGATTGGCTAAGGCGCAGGCTGCGCTTGACTTCCTTATTTCCTACGGCATAGTTCTCCTCGCAATCTCGCTCGCAATAGTCCTTCTTTACGAAGTTGCGATAAACAATTCCTATACTGAGGCCCCGTACTGCACCCCTTCGCCGGGATTCGCATGCGGCTTCTATTCCATAAACTCGCTGAGCGGGGCGCTGCTGATACAGCTTGCCCAGAACAGCGGGGGTCAAGTTACCGTAGGGGGAGTCGCGTGCGCGGCCGACTTCAATTCCACGGGCAACAAGCCCGGCGAAGGAAACATTTATGTAGTGGCAAATTCCATATACTATCCGGCCAACAGCTTCGCCGCCAACACTCTCTACAGCGGCACATCGAAGCTTTACAGCCTGTACTGCTATAACAGCGGAGGGGCGGCAAAGGGAGTCCTCGGGAACGGATTTATAGGATATGTCTGGTTGAATTACACCGTTCCCGGATACGGGCAGCAGACGCAGCTTGTGGCCTCCATAAACGCAAAGTACACTTGAATAACTGGAGTGTTTGAATTGGCAATCCATTTCGGCAGGCATAGGAACGCAAGGCAGGCGGTCTCTGAAGGGGCAGCCGAGCCTTTGGGCAGTCGCAGGGAGTATTTCAACACCGCCACCGCAATAGCCGATGAGTGCCGCGCCTATTATTCGAACCTGGCGGGGCGTATCGTATCCCTGCCCCAGGTCAGGCTTGGGGCAACGGAGCAGGGCCACGCAGAGATTTCTGGCAACTGGATGGTAAGCGTGCGGGAGCGCCCATCGCTGGTAGTGCCGGAAGGACTCGATGTCTATTCGCTGAGGAGGACTATAGCGCACAGGGCGGTGCATGCCGTGCAGGCGGAGAGGCTCTCAATGCGAATGAGCATGGAGCATCTCTGGAACAGGACCTACAACAGGGTGGCCAAGAGCAGCATCGGCAACGGCAGGCCTCCTTATTATTTCAGGGAGGGGAGGACAAGGCATGCGGTGCTCGAGGCTGAGGCGCTCCTCTTTTCAGAGGCATTCGCCGCAAGGCCCGGGCATGATGAAAGGGAGCAGCTGGGCGCCATGCTGGTATGGCTTGGCGCCAACACGGAGCACATGCCAAGCGCCATAAGGTACATGTCGATGATACTTAAGGATGAGAGCAACCAGAGGCGGAGGCTGAAGAAACTCAGGAGGATCGAGAGGCTTGAGGCCGGCGATGCGGCGCTGGGAACACGCACCAAGATATACGAGGCGGCATTGCAGGCGATAGTGATGGCCAGGGAGATGTCAGGCCTGGATGCAGGCGCGCACGCGATGAATTCGATAGTAAATACGGAAATACCTGAGCTCCTCGCGCTTATCGTATTAGGGGCGAGGAAGGGAGACCTGGGCGAGGCGATGAAACTGCTCTCGGGTACAAGCGCGGTCCAGCTTGTCAACGTCCTGAAGTATGACTTCATTGAGGATGAGACTGCCGAGAAGGTGGCCAGCAGGCTGACCTCTATGCTTCGCTACGATTTCTGAGCCCCATTCTGATTCTTCTTGAGCGTAATGAGTATTATCTGCATCGTTATTCCAGCGATCAGCACAAACATTACGCATACCAGCACGCTTGCCTTTCCGGTTATGAAAAGGGATATGGCAAGTGAGAGGTTCATGAATGCGAAAAGCGGAGGGATTGCAGGCAATGGCACATTGTATTTCTCCAGCAGCCGCATTGTTGCAAGCAATCCTGCCAGGGATCCCAGTATTATCATTACGGGTATGAAGAGACTTGAGAAGCCTATGTATGTGCCCACAACCAATACCAGGGTTAGGGCAAGGTCCCCTCCTCCCAGGGCAACCTGTGACATTGAGGGATACGCGCCTTCCTTGATCATCCTCTTTATCTCAGGGTCGCTTATCTTGATGGTTCCTTTCTTCACCGCCTTGACGAATTCCTCCTTCTGCTTCTCGCTCATCAGCTTCCCGGGAGTCATCTGCACGTCAGAAGAGCCGATGAGAAATGCAAGGTTCCTTTCAACCATTGCGCGCGCCATCACCTGCATGTGCTTTGTCACGAAGACCGCTATGTAGTCGTAAACGGCTATTATCGTAAGCAGCAGATAGGCGAGCATGAAGCCGGAAAAACCGATGTACACGCCTATCCCGATGCTTGCTATCACGGTCGCGGTGTTCCTGAGCTTCGGCCATCGGTTCTTTGCGAGTACCAATCCCCCTGCGATGAGTATTGATGCCGCTACAGCCTCTGGCAGGGTTAAATTGGGGAATGTGGTCCCTATAAGGAAGAGTGAGAGCAGGAATGTCGGCACGCCTATCGCGTATGCCTCAATCAGCTTGAAGAGGAGCATTCCCTTGTAGTGCCTGAAGAAGACTATCATGAAAAGCGATCCTATCGCTATGACTATTACAAGCTCCACGAGGAATGTCAGTCCTTGCGTGTTCGCCTGGGGCGCTGACGCGCTCAGCATATAAATCTGCGATGGAGGCACTATGTAAAACGCAACGAGAAGCCCACCGAACTGCACTATAAGGAAGAGCGCCATTATGTTCGCAAGCTGGCGCTTTTCTATTCTTCTTTCCATGGATTGTCCTCTATATTTCAAGGAGATGCAAAGCTTAAATAGCATATTTGAAAGCTCTGGGAGGGATTATACCTCGTCCCTTCTCACAATGCGAAGTATGCCAGGCTTGGGGCTGAAGATGTCCCCTGTCCTCTCCAGCTCGTCTATGTACTTCTTTGCGGTGGCTCCGTCCATTCCCGCCTTCTCCGCCTCTTCCAGTATCCTTACTATCTTTGCGCCGTCCTCCTCCTTCTCGAGCTTCTTTATTATTTCAATGAGCGAGGTTATCCTGTTTACCTTCTCCCTTGACATTCCCGTAGTCAATATGTCTATGTCCTTCCTGCCGCCCCTGTCCACAGCAAGAGTATTGAGCATGAATTCTATGAGCGCTATTCCCAGCTGCGAGTCCTTCTCCTCTATCTTTGTTGCAAGTCTCGACTTTGCGCTTGCCTCTGCAAGCCTGATGAGCCCCTCTATCTGCCTTGGTGTTATCGGGGTTACTCCCTGCTTCATGCCAAGCCGCCTCAGCTCAAGATAATAATCCTCTATCTTCTTTGCCGCTTCGGGAGTCAGCCTTGGCTTTATGTTCTTCCTGGCATATGCGACATATTTTCTTAGGAGCTGCTGCTCTATCGGCGGCAGTTCAACCTGCTGGTATTCCTGTATCTGCGATATCTTTGCCCCTGCAGCCGAATGCTGCACAAGTATGTGCTGTGCGATCTGCTTGTCAAGCTCTTCGTCGAGCACGTCCGTTATAGGGAATATGAGATCGAATCTTGAAAGCAGCGCAGGAGGTATGTCGAACTGCTCCGCAGGGAGCATGTTCCTGTCGAACCTCCCGAATTTCGGATTTGCCGCTGCCAGAACTGACGTCTTGGCGTTGAACTTCGCGATTATCCCAGCCTTTGCCACGCTTATCGTCTGCGATTCCAAGGCCTCGAGCAGCGATGACTTGTCCTCATCGCCTATCTTGTCGAACTCGTCAATTGCGACAGCACCTCCAGATCCGAGAACAAGCGCTCCGGCCTTCAGTACCCAGCCGCCTTCTGCAAAGTCGTCCCTCTCGGCGCTTGCGGTAAGGCCTGCCGATGTCGTAGATTTTCCGCTTATGTAGATTCCCTTAGGCACTATCGCGGTTATGGATTGCAGGAGCCTCGTCTTTGCGCTGCCTGGGTCTCCTATTAACAGTACGTGTATGTCATTCCTTATCCTTCCTCCGTCTACAAGCGTCTTGTCAGGCGTCCCTCCGAACAGCTGTAACGCTAGTGCCTGCTTTATTTCAGCGTGACCGTATATCGACGGGGCTATCGACTTTGCGACTTTATCGAATATGTGAGGATCCTTTGCCATTTCAGTTATGGTCTTCTCTTCTTCAGGGGTTATGTCTATCTCCGCGAATTCCTTCTGCTTCTGCTGAATCGAAACGGCGTCGAAGAACATGGTGAATAGCGGTCGCTCTTCCTTGGAGTTCCTGAAGCTTCTCCTCGGCCTTATGCGCAATATGCCGGTTATGTTGATCCTGTCTCCCGGAGTGATGGTGTTCACCATGTCGTCCTCGAGCCATACCTCCAATTGCCATGTCGGAGTGTTTCCCCTGAGCTTTTCGAGTGGGTCCTGCACGGCTATCCTCTGGAGGTTTATGAATTCGGATTCATTGCTCATCTGCTTGAGCGACCGCCTCTTGCACTGCGGGCAGAGTTCTGGCGCCATCTCCGTATCGAGCTTCACCTTGGTCACGTTGTTGCAGAACGTGCACTTGAAGACTCCTATGCTTACCTTCGGGGTTATCTCCGCTCTCTTGACAACAAGCGAGTCGAGCGTGAGAAGTTTTCCTATGAATTCCGAGCCGACGTCCTGTATCATGGGCATGCGCACATCCACGCCATAGAAGCGTGCATGCACGGGCTGCTTGGCCTCGGGATTAGGATTCAGCCTTCCCAGGGCAGATGCCGCTATCGGGAGTATCGTGTCTGGCTTCTCCATGAGCTCCGATGCAAGCTCGATATCGAAGCGCTCCAGGTTCTTTATATCCATGTCGAGGCTCCGCTTCTTCGGGTAGCTTACATAAAGGTCGTCGAGCTGGTCCTGGTAGTAGGCATTGTAGAACTCGATAAGCTTATCCTCGATGATCTTAGTCTCTAGAGCGCTGTCGTTGCTGTCTTCTGCCATATCACCACCGAGGAATAATTTTCATTAATGGCATCTAAAGGAATAAAAAGCGGCTTAGAGGTTCGGAATAGTGGAATTGCACCGTTCAGCGGGTAAGAGTTTATAAATACACCGTTTAGTGGCAGTTTCGACGCGTATGAGTTCTATGTGGCGCTCAAAAAGATAAACGGCAAGTACTATCTATACAGAGAAACCGGGGTCTGGATCAAGGAACAGAAAAAATCCAAAGTGGTGTCCGAGTATCTGGGGAGAATTTCCGAAGAGGGCAGATACCAAGGATTTATATACATATTTTGATATACATATCTGTATGGCCGGCAGGTATAAGCAGATGCTCATAGACGAGGAGACGCACGCTGAGTTGAGGGAGGCAAAGGAGCTCATGTTTGAGCTCAGCGGAAGGAAACTAAGCTCGCGTGAGGTCATGGCCGAGTTCCTGGGCAGACGGCTCCGTTTTCTAAGGCTCAGGAAGGGGATACGGAGCTATATAGACGCCTTTGTGAGCGATGCCTCGCTCAACGGCAGCATCATGGGCGTTCTTCTCTTCGGATCAGTTGCCAGGGGCAGTTACACGAAGGAGAGTGATATCGATCTTCTTGTGGTAGCGGACAGACAGGCGCTCTCACTATTTGGAGATGTCCATAGAATGGTAGACAGGGCAGAAGAGTTGAGGGCCGATCTGGTGAAAGAGAATCTCCATATGCGCATAACTCCCGTGTTGCTCTCGGCAGAAGAATTGCGGCATTTCCGACCCATTTACATAGACTTCCTCGAGGACGGTGTGATACTGTTCGAGAGAGGCGAGATGCTCTCCATGTTTCTTAATGATATAAGGAAAAGCGTGGACTATGAGAAGGTAATAGTGAATAACAAGGTGATGATCAGATGGAAGATAAGAAAGTAGCATATAACGCGTTGGGGAGCGCTGGGCGGTGGCTAAATTCAGGAAGGATTAATTCGAATGGGGGAAACTATGACGCCGCGCTCTACAGCCTTGAGATGGCGGTTGAGATATCCCTCAAGGCTGTCTTGCTGTCTCTGAACTTTGACGCGCCAAAGACGCATGCAATAGGCGACTTCGTCAAGGAAGCGGTAAGAGGAAACGGGAAGGTGCCAGAGGAATTTAGAAGCTCGCTTCCCGAAACGCTATCTGTGTTTAATGCTCTACTGGAATTGCGCTCTGTCAGCGGGTATATATTTGAAAGCGAAAAGGAGCTTAAGGAGCTTGGGAAGATGTATAGCGAACTGAGGCCGAAAGCCGAAGAAGCGGTAAAGAAATGCAATAATGCGGTCAATGCGATTATAGGACCAAAGAAGAAGTAAACTACCCACGACTGAAGGTCGTGGGCTTTCCATGAGTTGAAGAAACATG
>CAYQOG010000026.1:0-11946 GCA_964419095.1 Microcaldota archaeon | reverse complement strand
ACGACCTGTCTGGCCAGGTTGGCATTGAAAGGCGCTATCCTTCTAGGCCTTCCCGTTACAGTGCCATATTCGTCTATGCCCATCTTCTTTGCGTCTTCGTGCGTGAATTCGCCCTCGAGGGGACCTCCGCCGACTCTTGTAACGAATGACTTGAATATGACTATGACATTGTCAACGTACTTCGGGCCTATGCCGGCCTCGCTGAGCGCTCCTGATGAAGTTGTGTTTCTGCTGGTGACGTATGGATATCCGCCGTGGTAGAGGCTAAGGAAATGCCCCTGCGTTGCCTCCACGTGTATGTGCTTGTCTTCCTCGAGTGCGGAGACCAGCCTCTCTGGAACGTCTGCCATGAACTCCTTCAGTTCCGGGTAATCGCCTGCGAGCCTCATCTTCCGGAGTATCCTCCTCGACTCCGCGCTGCCAACGCCCTGGAGCGTGCTCCCCACGGTTCCCGTAAGATGGGAATTGCTCTTCTCGGCCTCTACGTCCTCAGGAGTTATCACGCCGGTATGAGGGTCTATGATTATCCTTGGGCGGGAGTTTGTCTCATCGAGCTCCTTGAAGAAGACATCAAGCCTTATCGACGCTCCGGGAGCTATGGCAAGTTGAGTCTTCTCGTTGACAAATGCGCATGGAACGCTCCTGATACCGTACTTCCTGCCGTTGAGCACGAGGGTGTGCCCGGCGTTTATGCTACCAGTTCTCACGGAGATGGCAGGGTTGTCCTTGAGCGCCATGTAGGATGCGATCTTACCTTTCCCCTCGTCGCCGTAAAACCCTCCAACAAGTATGTCCAGCATGATATCTGCTCCTAAGCTTAGTATTGTAACCTAACAATCCCAACGCTGCCAGAAGGAGAAATGTTGGATTACTTTTTTAGTACGTCTGCAAGGCTTAAAAAGATTCCGTATGAACCTGGCAGGAATCAGCTTCTATTTTGAAAACTAAGCAAACAAAAAGACATAATAATTACCCCTAACCACTAGATTATTGATTCGGTGGCAGCTTCAAACGCAGTTTGGTTCGTCGTCGCTGTGATAGTAGTGCTAGCATTGGTCTTCGTTGCCTGGAGCAGCATCAATACCGCAGCAGGGAAATCAAATATCGCAATACTGCTCACGGATCCGCCAAACGTCCCGTCCGGGACGCAGCAGCTGCTTGTTTCCTATTCATCCGTTCAGGTTCATGTTTCGGGTGATGGCAACCAATCAGGATGGGTTTCCGCAACGGGCTCCGGTACACTGAATCTTTTAGCTGTGATAAACAGTTCAGAAACGATAGCAAACGCCCAGGTTGCCTCGAATTCCGTAATAAACCTGATACGATTCAATATAACTTCGGTTAAGATAGTGATTAACGGCACTAGCTACAATGTATCCTCTCCAAATAACCAGGTAAACGTGGCAATAACCGGAAACAGCAAGGTCAATTCAAGCTCTGCGGTGCTGATAGACTTCTATCCTACCGTCAATGCGCACGGGAGCGGAACCTCTGCGACGTATGTCATGGCGCCGGCCGCAAGGGGCATAATCGTGAATGGCAGCTCCAATATCAGCATAAATGCCAATATCGGAAGCATCGTTTCGGTAGGCGCAGGCATTAAGGCGCGGCTGGGATTGGGTTCGGGGGAAGGCGGCGGCTCGAATTCAGGTTCTGAAAGCACCGTGGTGGTCCATTCGGGCCAGAGGATCAGCAATTTCATGGTTCAGGGCATAAACTACAGCGCAGGCAGCGTTGCAGGCCTGCTATATACCCAGTATCCTGTTGCAAGCGACGTGGGCGTGAATGCAACCATGCATGTAGGCGGTACGATTGGCTATGCCTGCGATAATACAAAATTCACGCTCACAAGCGTAAACGCAAATAACACTGCGACTTTCACCTTCGCTGGAAGGACTTCGACCCCTGGAGGATGCCCCATCTAAAATAGGATCTGACTGAGCCGGCTACCTGAGATATTTAACTTCTACCTGCTGCTCAAGGAATGCCCCGTAGTTTTGAGCGGCATCACTGACCATCCTTTTCTGTTCAGGGGTAAACTTTGCGAAAGGCAGGATTCCCACTGCAGTCTTGTCTTTCTGCCTTATTCCCTTCCACGTTCCCAGAACCTGACCGCCAAGGACAACGATGGGCAGGAATATGCCGTTGCTGTAGACGAATTGATACATGCCGCTAGTCAGGACCTTCTGTGTTTCCTTATGGCTCAGCATCGCGGACCTGTCCTTGTAGCTTATCAGGTATTCGTCGAATGCTGGGAGGAGATATGCTTCGTCTGAAGATTGCACACGCCTTTTCTTCTTGGCCATGTAATAGGTCTTGTTGCCTATGGATTCCGATGAAAAATTCGAGGAATTCGCCTCTATGCCTAGCTTCGCATCGCCTATGCCAAGTCCTGACCACCATGCATAGTCCTGCAGCGTTGCAGGCCCATGGCTCGTGAAGTATCGCAATGCCAATTCTGCCAGCGCCTCCTCGCGCCTGATCGGCTTATGCCCGATTACCCATTTGTCCAACAGAGTGAAAGTGGGCTTCTTCTCGCTGCACGGCCCGAAGCATACGAGCCCTTCCCTTCCTGCCCTCCTTATTATGTGGCTCTGCACCTCATTCTTGTCAAGCGCCGTGATACCGCTGCCATCCATTGCCTTGTGCAGCTCCGGGTAAGTCAGTATCTCCTTTTTGTCGAATGCGTTTGCTATTATCTCCATTCCTTTCTCGAGTACAGAATCGGTGAGCCCGTTATTGCGCTGGTATTTTGGTATCGGCTCCTCGCGGTAGAATGAGAGCATCCACTTTACATCCAGCGGGGAGACAAAATGCAGGGTGTGGCGCAGCGGCCACGTCCTCACTATATTCTTCCTTGCTATCGCATCTTCGACTTGCTTTTGCGTTGCATCCTTGCACCGCAGCCCTATGGCCCAGAGCGCGGCCTTGTAGTCCTGCGCCTGCACAGCGCCAAGATAAGATACTATCTCTTCGGGTTTCGATGCGGTTGGGAGCAGAATCTTCTGGTTGAGGAGCCTGTAATCAGGTATCTGCGCTGCTTCCATAAAATCCCACAGGATAATTAATAGCGTCGGGCATGACGGGATTTGAACCCGCAACCAACGGCTCCGCAAGCCGCCGTGCTATCCAAGTTACACCACATGCCCATGGCATTAGCTTCTTTTCCTTGCTGCCTATTTATAGCTAACGTTTCCGTTTTTTACGAGGTAAAAATCGTGTTCGGAGCACACAATAGACAAAATAGCGCGGAAATTTCCTAAAAATGCCGTCGTATTTTTACCCGTAGACGTGTAATTTAATGACGGTGTAGGAGAATACAGGTATAAAAAGATATCTGTCGATATATATCCGGTGAAAGAATGGCTGAAAAATTGACAAGCGAGAAAGTGTCCAGGGAGGATGGATATCTGTATTACCTCGGAAAGGATGGATATGCCTGGAGGACCCCTATGAAGAACAACCCACGCGGAAGAAAGAGCAAGGTTGGATCGGAAAGAGTAAAGCGCGAAGACGGCTTCCTTTACTTCATAGACAAGAGCGGGTATGTCGCAAGGACAAAGATGAACAGGAGAGGAAGAGTCTCAAGACGAAGGAGATAATAGGTCTCACGAATCTTTGAGCTTCTGCTCTTTTTTATCTTTTTTTTATTTTCTTCCTTTTTTTCTTTTCCTTTTTTCCTTTATTCTTCTTTTGATTTAAAAAATAGGTAGCTCCGCCTAGGCAGTTCTTCTTGTACCTGATACAATGCTCTTGCTGATCTCTTTGAGGCTCCTCTCGTCCACTCTCACGTTTCCGCGGAGATTCTCAACCCTTAGGGAAATCGCATGCGCCTCGTTTGCATCTTCGGTAAGCGAGATTGCAGCTTCGAGCATCTCTATGGCAGCGCGGTAACTGCGCGTCCGTGAGCCGAGGGCAGTTGCACGGTCCAGCTGGCCCGAGATGCCCATTCTTGCGCCTGATGGCAGTTGCGCCCTTGCGTCAAGCTCGTAGTATCTTGCGGCGCTTGTCGCGCTTGCTATGGCGTTGTCGCGATCTGTTGATCTCGCAGGCGCCAGGCCATGAGACACGGGTCTAGTTGCCACGGCGCGCCAGAGCCCGTATGCTCTTTTATAGGAATCTGCCGCCTGCTTGTAGAATAAGGCCGGATTCCTGCTGTCGCCTGAGCGCCTGGCAAGCCTGTCCGCATCGCGCGCAGCTTCCTCTGCTGCCTTCCTCTCATGCGCGCTCTGCGACTTTGGATCCGCTGGCGCATGTCTCCTTTGAAGTAAGCTCATTTAGGGTCACTGCCAATATCTAGGTTGCTATTACAGCTTAAAAATCTTTGCTGCGCGCGCCTTTATGCGGCGGCAAAGCTGGGCCGTTGGAAAAATAAAGAAAAAAAGAAAAAGGCCGTAAACCTAATCGGTCATACGGTCTTTATTGTTATCGTTGCCATCTTCACGGTCAGCCATGGGTTCGATGCGCTTGCTGCGCCTGATGTAGAGGTGTAGTTGTACCAGATTGAACCCGTGAATGTAGCCCCTATTGCGCCAGGGTTGAACAGTCCGCTCACAGCGGCGCCTCCGACCGAGCCGATGCACGGCAGGTTGGTGATAGGCTGCGACTGCCCTGAAACAAGCGAGATCGCGTTGGCCGATAGGTATACGGTCGAAGCAGCCACTCCTGCCGAGTTAGGGTAGTAGAAGGCATTACCCGAATATGTACCCAGATAAGGCAGTCCTGCGCTATTAGCCGTCGATGCGCATGCAAGCCCTATATTGTACTGGGCAGCGCCAGTGCTCTGTCCGAGCGTGAAGCTCAGCACCCCGTTAGACGCCATCGATGGGTTCTGACACAGATATCCTGCCGACGCGATACATGACGTACCTAGCGAGCCGACCTGCGTAAACACCCCGAGATAGTACAAGACCCCCAAGACTATGGCAATGATCAGTATTGCCCAGCCGTAGGTCATCAGGTACTCCATTGCACTCTGTAACCTAAACGTTCTTTTCATATCCATTTTATCTACCTTACTGAGGTCAGTCTCTAATACAATCGTAAGCTATATAAATGCTTCTACGCCCCTTTCCTCCTGTTTTCGAGGGAAACCAGCTCGCTTATCGTGCCTTCTATTTGCATCCTCGCAACATCCTGCTTCCTCCTAAAGTCAGGAACAAGCGCACTCGCAAAGCGGAAGTGGGCCGTTGAATCGTATATGTCAAGCATCAGGTCGTAGTACCTCGATGCCGCCTCGATGTCCCCATTCCTCATGGCTTCGAACGCCTCCCTCTTGAGCTCCCCCACGGCATCCATCATTCCGAGGAGGTATGCAACCTCCCCTTCCTCCACTTCCTTCATATCCGGAATCTTCCCCTTGCCTATTATTCCATATACTATAATGGCCTCCGCGTACTCTTGGTGCGCCTGAAGCGAATAATGCTCAAAACCGGCTTCCTTTGCCTTGAGCTCTTCCATTGAATCGGACATCTGCGCTATGAGCTCCTTCGCCTCCTTCTCCTTCTTCGCGTGCATGGATGTTATCGCCTTCCCTGCCATGCGTATCACGTTGCGCGAGAGCTGCATCACGGAATCCATCTGCCCCTCCAGCGCTATTATCTTCTTTTCTATTTTATCCCTGTCTTCGATCATCATACCACGCCTATCTTGTTCGTCCTGCCCTGCCAGAAGATATATTGGTTGGAGTATCCGCATAGCCCGGACCAGCGTTTCTCCGCAAAGTCATGTATCTGCTTCATGCTTTTCTTCCGTCCCCTGAAGTACTTCGCCTCAACCACACGCTTCACCCATGTGTCTATCGGGAATGCCTCGAGTTTCCTGTACCCGAAGAGGAGTATGCAGTCCGCCACCTTATCCCCTATCCCATGCAGTCCAAGGAGCTTTTCCTTCGCCTTGCCATAATCGAGATCGTAGATGTCCTCAAGTTCCACTCTCGAAGCGCACTCGGCAGCAACTTTCTTTATGTACTTGTCCCTGAACCCTGTGCCGCATTTCCTTATTGCAGAGATATCGGCATTTGCGAGCGCCTCGGGCGTGGGGAAGAGCTTTCCCTTCGCTTCGCCGAACTCGATCTCCTCACCGAACGTGTTTGTCAGATTCCTTATTATGCCGCGTATCCTCTTTATGTTGTTGAACTGCGATATTACAAAGCATACGGTTGTCTCCCACGGATCGTTCTTCGTGACCCTGAGACCGTGCAGTTCGTTTATCGCTTCGTTGATGAATTGGTCGGTGTTTATCTTGCTGTATATTTTCGTGATATCTTCGTTTAGCGCGAACCTCTCCATTATCTCGCGCTTTGCGCTCGTTGCGGTGTGCTCGCCACCGTAAGCGTACCTGAGTCTTGTTTTCTCACCATCTGTTGATGCGCCTATGGTAATTCTGCCTTTGCGGGTCATGTAGCTCAGCATCTCATTGTTTCCTTCCTTCTTGTAATCTGAGTAGAATGTCAGAGGCTGCCCGCTAAGCGCGCTCAGACTCAGGTTAAAGCCTTCCACTTCAAGTTGCATTGTACCACATCACATTAGCTCTTTGACAAGCCTCGAAGACGCAATCATGCGTATCAATTCTTCGAGCGTAACGCGCACCTGGCTCTTGTCATCGCGCTTTCGCACCGTGACCTTGTTGAAATTCTCTGACTTGCTGTCAACCGTTTCAAAGTCTATCGTTATGCAGAATGGCGTGCCTATCTCATCCATCCGTGCGTATCTCTTTCCTATCGAGGCAGACGTGTCATAGAGTACCCTGAACAGGGGGCTTATCTCGCTGTATATCTCCATCGCCTTCTTCTCAAGCGCATCGTCCTTCTGGAGAGGGAAGACAGCCGCTGCATATTGCGCAAGGTAACCAGGCAGGGAGAACAGATCCCTCTCAGCCTCCTTGCTGTAGAAAACATCCGCGAGCATCCAGATGTTCCTGTCGACGCCAAAGCTAAGTTCAAGTACATTGGGCATGAACCTCCTTCCGTCTATGCTGACCGAGAGATCCTGTCCGGATCCTTTCGAATGCGATGTCAGGTCATAGTCTCCGCGGTAGTGGAGCCCGCCGACCTCTTTGAATCCTCCCCAGCTCTTTACATCCACTTCTATGTCCATGTGCACCTTGTTGTAGAACGCCTTGTCATTTCCGCCTTTCTCGAAGAATCTAAGCCTCTCCTCAGGGACATTGAGCACATTCCTGTAGAAGTTGTTTATCATGACCATGTGGTTTATGTAGAATACGGGGTAGCCCAGCTTTGCCAGTTCCTCAGCTTTCAACTTTGCCTGTTTGCCTGTGCCGTACGGCACAACCGTGAGTTCTGCCTTTGGAGCAGTTAGCTCTTTCTGGAAATTGTCGGGGTCGAAGAATATCTGCAGTTCGGCCTGGATCAGTTCCCGCATCCTGTAGAGACCCTGCCTCGGAGAGATCTCATTTCTGTAAGCCCTTCCTATTATCGCAAGGCCCAGGGGCAGCTTTTTCCTGAGGACAGAGAACTCCCTGTAAAAATTCAGGTACACGGATTGCGCAGTCTCCGGCCTCAGGTATCCTTTCTCCTTCTTCTCCGGGCCTAATGCCACGTCTACCATCATGTTGAATGCTTTCGGCTCTCCCAATTCGCCTTTGCACTTGGGGCACTTGACCCCTTTGGCTTTTATCGTTTCCTCTATCTGCTTTGCGTCCGCACCCTCGTTTATCTCGACGCCCAGTTCTGCGAGAAGGACATCGGCGCGGTAGAAGCTCTTGCACTTCGTGCACGAAATTATGATATCGTTGAACCTTGAGGCATGACCAGATGCGACAAGAGGCTTCTCGGGGAGCATGTTTGATCCGTCGATGAGGAAATAGTTGTTGTTCCTCTCTATGAAGTACGAGATCCATATATCCTCGAATCTCCTTTTTATAGAGGCGCCGAGGTGGCCATAGTCATACAGCCCTGCAGCTCCGCCGTATATGTCGGCTGCGGGCCAGAAAAGGCCGACCCGTTTTGCAAAGCCCACAAGCTCCTCGTTATCCATTAGCACTACCTGAGAAAACCTCCAGGTATAACATCAACGATAAAGGTTTAAAATAACATCTGAAGCGGAGAAATCGGATCTGAGAGTCAGGCTGCCGCCTGCTGCGCCTCGATCGCATTCTGCACAGGCGGCTGCAGGGGCTCTATGATTATCTTGTATGTGCCTGAGAGCTTCTTCGATGCCCTGCTCAATGCCTCCCGCGCTATGTTCTTGTTCGAGTTCATCGCCTTTAGCTGGAATACCGTCTGGCCGGGCTTGACCCTTGCCGCAACCGAGGATGGGCTTCCGAATGAGAGGGACATGCCTTGTGAGATCCTGTCTGCTCCTGCTCCCGTTGCCCTCTTCTTCTCCCTGACTACGTTGTGGGGATAAGGAAGCAGTTTGAGGAAATAGTTTGTGAGAAGCTCCCTTTCGAGATACTTGTTGGCAACCTGCCTTGCCGCCTCGAGAGAGTTTGAGCGCAACTGGACCCGCTGGTCTGAGACAAGACTCAGGAGAAGCTCATAGGTGGGCTTGTTCTGGCCCATCTTGAAGATAAGCAGGCTTGTGTGGGGAAGCGCCTTTATGTAATTCTTCCTGGGCTTCTTGACGGAATACCTGGCCCATGCCTGGCTGTGTATGCTTCTGACGGATCGTGCAGGTCTTAACTTCATCTAAACCACTTTGATTGACTTTAGCTGGAACGGAATCCTTAGCCGAAAAAGTCGATGAGTATACTATGCCGGAATGCATATTTAAATATATCTGAGAATACAGCACCGGAAGAAAGCCATAAATAAGGCCGATGGGTATTTTTATCTGGTGCAAGGACTTGAACAGGGTAGCCGAATTCGCATCAAGGAGAACGGAACAATTGATGCACGACCTTAGGAGGGACCGTAGCCTCGAAGACCACAGGCAGGCATTTGAAAAGGCGCTTGGGGTGCGCGATGGGATGGTAGGCCGCACTCATGGACCGGCTGTGCTTGAAGCATTTGGGCAATTGAGCCCGAGGGCGCAGAGGAAGGTATTGGCTGCAGTAAAGCGAGGATACACCGAGGCAGGCATGATGGTGGACATTGCAAAGAAACGCGGCTTCGATCGGTATGAGATAGCCGACTTGAGCAGGCGCGCGAATGACCTCCAGTGGGAGTACGCGCAGCTCTCTGGTCTGTCCGCATTACATGTTCCTAATGGCAGGTGATCTTTTTCAGACGACGAAGAAGGTCTTGCCGAAGAAGAATTGCGAGAGCGTCCTTGCCGATTCGAATATGATAAGCCCGGCAATGCCGTATTTCAGCAGGCGCTGGTTCGCCTAAATGGCTTCCTATGAGTATCCCTGGTATCCTTCCCAGCGCAAGGAGTCCGGTAACGGGGAAGTTCACGTGACCGAGATAGAGCTGCACCGCAGTGGCGGCAAGCAGTATCACCCCTTCCTCGAATACGGCAATGGTCACCGCCGTCCTCGGGCTGAACTTCAGCAGGACTATCAGCGAGGCCGCCAGAAGGCTTCCTGTCGAGACTCCGGTGAAGCTGCCTATCGGCCCTATGTAAAGGCCTATCGCCATTTCCTTTATTCTCACATTCCTGTTCATTTCAGGGTCAACGTACGACTTGGCCTTCTTGAGCTTCTGGCCCAGCACAATCAGCAATGCGACCACTATCAGGGCAATTGCAAGCAGCGGCGAGAAAAGATTCCAGGTTATGAGCGCAGAGGAATAGAATGCGCCTATTGCAGCGGTAGGAACCCCGGTAGCGGCTATCATCAGCACATAGCTGCTCTTCAGGCTTCGCGTAAGATAGTTCCTTGCGCTGCCTACAAACTTGGTTATCGTTCCGTATGTGGTTGCCGTACCAACGACGAAGGGCTTCCCAACCACCGAGTTGAAGTCGAGAAGGAGTATCGGCGCGAGAAGCGCGCCGGATCCAGCGCTAGTCATGCCTACGAGAAGGCCGATGAACGCGCCGGGCGCCGCGAGCACTGCCGAAGTCATTATATCCGACAGAACCACTTAATGTGTTTCAATGTTATAACATTAAAAGGCATTAACGTATAAATCTTCCGCAGCCAGGGCTCCAGCTGCTTTCATCCTATAGGACTAGTCATAGCATTGAGTCATAACGCAATGACCATACTTTCGCAAGCGACGGGCGTTGAGTTCTTCACTCGAACACTACATCGATGCTCTGCATGTCCACATCCCATGCCATGCTGCACTTCCGTCCGTGGCGCTCCGCATCTCTTATGACGCCCTTCTTGTTAGAGTGCCGCGAGTCGTACCCGCATGCACAGGAGAAGACGTATTCTCCCATTCCTTCCACCCCCTTGAAAAGGGTACGTAATTAAGATATTTAAAACAGTACTACAAGTTTAGGTTACTGGAAGAATTCGCATATTTGACGGGGCACTGGTCACAGCTCATTAAGAGGCACATGCATTACCTCGCCTCCGAAAAGTTCGGTATTAACATAGGATATTTCCGTGGGCTTTATCATGACGAAAACGCCATGATGGGCCCGGACGAAATAGCCATCATGCCCGCTCGAGTCGAACATAGTAATGCCGGTAAACGGTGTTTTCTTTCCTTGTAGACTTCCTCGATCTTGGCCAGGGACCCGTGTGGCAACGCCCCTTATTTCGAGGCATGTCTGAAGATTCTTCAAGGCCTTCTGCGGATCATATATTGATATTCCGACGGCAGGATTGTCCTTCAGGCGGGCGACGTGCCTGGAAGCATCGGAGGAGATGAAGTAGATGTTGGACTCATTGTCATGGACGAAGTAGACAGGGCATGAGAAAGGACCTTTGGTGTCCACAGTCGCGAGCGAAGCTAGTCTAGGTTCTTCGAATTTACAAATGTCTCCCATCCACTGGCGCAGGGATCGAGGAGGAAAAGGCCAAGAACTTCATCAAGTTTCCGGTAATAGTGACAAAGGATGGAGTATACACAAGCAGGATGTCGACAGGCATGAGAAGGGTGGTAGCCATAGAATATGCAGAAGCATATAGGCAGCAGGACGAGGTTGCAGCTGTTTTCAGGCTTCTAAAAGGCTTTAATCCAGGAGTCGGAGACTGCGCCGTGCACGGAAACACGCTGATCGGATTCCCAACGGAAGGAGCAAATGGTTCAGCAGTATGCCTTCCAGGATTGGTGGCGAAGGAATTCCCTAACCTTGTCTACAATTTCGACAAATACGTAACCAAGGTATGAATTTAGCCCATTACGCGTTCTTCCATCGCTTCGTTTTTCTTCTTCTCTGCTTTTGGGTTATTCCAGCTCTGCTCATGCTTTCCCTCTTTACTTGATTATATAATCAACAGATAAACATATATTGTTGTATATATCCGAACTACGTCTTGACGAGGAGAAGATTCTATGGAGGCAAGGAACATCTGCCTCAGAGGCCGATTCTCCTTTGGCGGTAAATAGTGCTAAAAGTGCATTAGCCGACACACCACTAATAAGCGTTGCCTCGCCAGCCAGCAAAATGCACTATAATGCGCTTTTCTGACCACAGAACTTCGTAGACTATTCTCATATTCCCTATTCTTATCCTGTAATGACTATCATAGCCTTCAAGTTTGATAACATCGTATGTGCCTGCCGGTACAGGTTCGTTCTTCAAGAAATCTATCGCTTCCTTCAATGTAATCTTTCGTTTCTTATCGAGCGATTCGATAAATTTGAGTGCTGTTTTCTTTGCTAGCACTTCGAAGGACATGTTTACGCCTTCATTGCATTGTACAGATCCTTTTCAGACATGATTTTTTCCTTCGATGCTATCGCCTTCCGCTCATCAGGCAAGACCTTACCTGTCTTAACCAGTGCGTCGAGGAGATTCTTGTATAAGATAGTCAAGGAATCGAGTCTATTCTTTATGTTCCTGAGTTCACTTTCCATTACCTGCTGCTGCATATTATCGCCTTATTATATGCGCGGTTCACGTATTTAAGCCTTAGCTTGCCTTA
>CAYQOG010000025.1:9175-12170 GCA_964419095.1 Microcaldota archaeon | reverse complement strand
GCATAAAGCCAGCGGAGATATCGATGCAGATCCCTCCACGCGAAAACATAGTTGCGATAATGTCAGACCTTGCAGTGCTATGCGGAAGGATAGAGAGCATGGCCCAGTACATAAGGACGCTGAAGAGGACCGAGATACTTGAATTGAGGGAGATACAGGAATCGGGAACTGTCAGCAGCTCAGCAATGCCGCACAAGAACATACACGGCAATCCATACATAGAGGAGAGGTGCATCTCCATAGCCAAGGTCGTGAGAGGATTCGCAGCAACGGCAATGGAATCGATGTCGAGCGAGGATTTCAGGGATCTCACCGCTTCGCTCTCGGACAGGGTCATAATACCCGATGCGTTCGTGCTTACTGATTACTCGTGCAGGCTGATGGAGAACGTGATAGACAGGATAGAGATAGTCACAGAGAACATAGAAAAGAATCTCAAAGCGACGAAAGGAACTGTGACATCGCAAAGGCTTATGAGCAGGCTGATAAAGAAGGGCATATCGCGCGAAGAGGCAAGGCGCATGGTCAGAGAAGCCGCGATAAAGTCCTACAACGAAGACAGAATGTACCATGAGGTTCTACTTGCGGATCCAAAGATAATCGAATTCCTGTCAAGAGAGGAAGTGCTTGAACTTAGCAATCCCAGAACCTACATCGGGAAGTCGGAGCAGATAATCGATAGGATTGTCTCGAAATACAAGGGCAGAAGGCACAGGTAGCTCCTACCCCTTCACTCTTCTCGGCCTTCTCTCAAGAATGACGTCCATTCCTATGGTATCGGCTATTCTTTCATCTATCACTAAATCCCTCCTTCTGCCTACAAGCCCATAAGTCTGCCACTTTGGCGTGCCCTCGAATGCCTTCGGGTAAGATCCCTTGCCATAAGGCGCCTTGACAAGCCAGTGCTCCCTGCCTATACTGACTTCCTTCAGTTCGTCAACCTCCACTTGCACTACCGTGACGTTGTCGCAGAACTTTCCGGCAGCCTCCTCCTGGATATCCGGGTTTATTCCCTCTACCTTGCTCCTTATCCTCTTTACTCCAATGTCCTCTCTTCTATAATCCTGCGGGGAGTAAGTCTTCTGGTACCTTGCACCCCCAAGATGCCTAAAGATCTCGTTGTTCTCTTCCGTTGCCTTTGTGAACAACCCGTTTGCAATGGTTGCCATACCACCGCAATCTGTATGCGTGACCACAATTATCCTTGAGATTCCCTCCTGATCCTTTATTTCGTTAAGCGTACTGGCAACTCCATTGACATTTGCTCCTGCGTTTGCCACTATTCTTATCTTTTCAGGAGCCACTGCCCCAATAAGTTCGCTTAGCTGCTTGTAAACGTCAGAGTCGTTCTTGAAAAGGCTCTTCAGCTTCTTCTGCTTCTCCTCCAAAGGCATTTCCAGATCACCGAACAGCTTGAGTATCTCCACAAGCCGCCTGTCCATGCATGCAACTATTACCACTGCGCCGTCTTCCTGCACCTGCGCCGCTGAGGAATCATCATTACTCATAAAATACACAGTAACCTCTATTCACCAGATATATAAAAAGTTTTCTCAAAGAGTTGGACCCAGCGTAGTATCCGCTCACGCAGATTTCTTGTGCACGCCCTTAACTGCCCTTCCTGAAGGATCTATCATTCCCTTGAACTCCTCGCTCCATTTCATGGCACGAGGCGTAGAGCATGCAACCGAGGGGCCAACCGGCACAGTAAGCGGAGCAGATCTGCTCTTGAAAAGCTCGTCGAAGATCATTCTGTAGTAATACTGCTCCTTCGACGTAGGGGTCTGGACTGGAAATCTCTCCTTCACATGCGCCATCATCTCGTCAGTCACGTGCTGGCTGGTGAATTCCTTGAGCCTGTCTATCCATCCGTATCCCACACCGTCCGAGAACTGCTCTTTCTGCCTCCACAGAACTTCCGCATCTGGAAATTCCCCTTCAAACGCTTTTCTAAGTATGTACTTCTCCATCTTCTCTCCGCTGCACATCTTATCCTCCGGGGATATGCCCATCGCATAGTCCACAAACTCCTTGTCGAGGAATGGGACCCTTGTCTCAAGCCCCCATGCCGCTGTTGCCTTGTTAGCCCTGAGGCAATCATATTTGCTTAGCAGTGATATCTTCTCCACCAGCTCCTCGTGAAATTCCGTCGCGTTGGGCGCTTTGTGGAAATAGAGGTAGCCTCCGAATATCTCGTCAGAGCCCTCGCCTGACAGCACCATCTTTATCCCCATTGCCTTTATCTGCCTTGCCATGAGATACATCGGCGTCGCTGCCCTTATTGTCGTAGTATCAAAAGTCTCAAGATGGTATATGACATCCCTAAGCGCATCTAGTCCTTCCTGAAGCGTAAAGACGATCTCGTGGTGCACCGTGCCTATCTCCTTGGCCACTTTCCTCGCATAGGCCATGTCCGGCGAGCCTTCAAGTCCCACTGAGAAAGAATGCAGTCTCGGCCACCACGCCTCTTCAGTGTCTTCAGATTCGACGCGCTTCCTGCTGTACTTTGCAGCCGAATAAGCAATTAATGAAGAATCCAGCCCCCCTGAGATTAAGACGCCATAAGGCACGTCAGACATCAGCTGCCTTTTTACTGCAGCTTCTAGCTGCTCCCTCAGCTCTATGGAATTTGCCTTTCTCTTGGGAATCTCGGTCATCCACCTCCTCTGATACCACTTGACGAATCTTTTCTCCATGCTGTCGTAATAGCATCCTGGCGGAAATTCCTGCAGTTTCTCGCAGTACCTATCAAGCGCCTTCATCTCGCTCGCTACGTATGTTGTGCCATCCTCGTCCCAGCCTATGTACAATGGCTCAATTCCTACATGATCCCTTGCGATGAAATAGCTCCCGTTCCTCTTGTCATAAAGTGCGAATGCGAATATCCCATTCAGCTTGTCCACGAACTGCGGCCCGTACTCGTCATAAAGATAGAGAAGCACCTCGCAATCTGATTTGGTCTGCCAGATATGCTCCTTCTTGAGTTCGCTGTGCA
>CAYQOG010000025.1:0-9165 GCA_964419095.1 Microcaldota archaeon | reverse complement strand
CAATTCCATATGATTGTATATCTCGCCGTTGGCTGCGAGGACGTTCCCGTTAGATACGTCTATGAGCGGCTGCGCGCCATGCTCAACGTCAACTATTGAAAGCCTCTCATGCGCAAGTACTGCGGTATGGTCTGCATAGATGCCGCTCCAGTCAGGGCCCCTGTACCTTATGGCGCGTGCCATAGACATTGCACGCGACCTTGCATCTGCCTGGTCCTTGAAATCGAAAACGCACGCTATTCCGCACATATGATCAACGCCTTGCCCTGCCTTTCAGATCCGAAAGCCTTCCCATCATGTCCGCCACTCTTCCAGCCCACCGTGTGTCCTCGATGTTCATGTCTCTATGGTAGTGGAGATCTCCCTGATATACTATGCCTGTTTGCAGTATCTCGATAAGTCTCTTATGCACGTTTCCAGAACTGTCCTTGAACCTGTCGCTGACCATTGCGCTGGCTGCCTTGACCGCGTCGCTGTACCAGAGCACTGCCTCCCCACGCCGTCCATCCTTTGCTGCGCTCTCCCCTCTCTCCTTGGCCACGTAGAAACGCTCCTCTGGGGGCAATCCCCTTCGGACTCCATCTATCTCCGCTTCTATGCCGCCAGATCTGCTGCGTCGGAATAGCTGCCTCACGCTCATAGTAATCCATAATGGAATAGGCGAGAGCTCTATATATACTCTTCTTCAAAAGTTTCATATAAACTACAAAGATTATCATAACATTTATATATAGGCTTGTATAATCTACAAATATGGATGAATTTAGTGAAGATTTGATAACGCTAGTCGATTCGGGGACCACCAAATACACTGACATAGCGCGGAAGCTAAAATTGCCCCTCTCCACCGTACACTTCAGGATAAAGAAACTTGAGAAGGAGGGCGTTATAAGGCACTACAGGGCTGAGATCGACTGGAAGAAGGCCGGATTTCCCTTAACTGCGTTTGTCTTTGTCAATATAGATGTCGACCTGCTTAAGAAAATAGAGAAGAGCCAGGACGCGCTGCTGAAAGAGTTCAGGAACCTGCTCTACGTCAGGGACGGAGAGCTGATTACAGGAGATGCGGACATACTCCTGAAAATAATAGCTAAGAGCTCGGAGCATCTCAAGGAGATACTGCTCAACGAGATAGACGCGAAGGAGGGCGTGGTAAGGACGAAGACGATGCTCGTGCTTGGCTGAGCGGATTGTTACCTCTTTCTATAGCCGAATATTCGGTCATACTCGTTATGGTCTAATATGTCGAGCACATCAAGCCATATCGATATGATATCAACTTCCGCATCTTCCCTCTGCGGCTGCTTAAGCGTGTATACCATCCTCCACGCTCCAGTCAGATTTACCTTCCAGAGGTTAGTTACTTCATAGAGTGTAATGTATTTTTGCGCTATGTTTCTCCTTGGTATATGTATTCCAAAATCATAGTGAGACTTCAAAAGCGCAACTTTATCATCTATTGACTTAAGGAGTGTCTGGTGAAACGAGTCGGTAATGCCTCTCGATCTCTCCTCGGCCACCTCCCCCTTAAGTGCTAAATAAGCGTCTTTTGCATCACCAAGTAGCCTTACAGAAACTCGTTTGCCAAACAAAGCATCACACTTCTAGTGCTTTTTCTTCCGCCTTTTCTAGCTTCCTGCTGGGATTAAAGGTCCAGATAAATCCGTTCTTAGTTTCGAGTACCATCCCACGTCTTTCCATGTAATCAAGTGCAAGATTTAATGTAGAGCGCATAACCTTTGTAGGCAGCCTGGCAAGAATCTGGTTCCTGCTAAGCGGAACATCAGCGTTCTTTACTACTTCCTCTATTGCAAGTATGGTCTTTAACGTAGGATAATGTACTATCTCCTTTTGAATCGTCTTTAGTCTGGCCATTCTGATACCTAATAAATATATACCCTAATAGATATATAAGTGTTACGGCTCAAGTCTGTTTGACATCCTTGGGAATGGAATCGCATCGCGTATGTGATCCAAATTCAGCAGCCATTTTATCAATCGCTCTGCTCCCATGCCGAATCCTGAATGAGGCACGGAACCATACTTCCTCAGGTCTATCCACCATTCGTAGTTCTTCATGTTGAACTTTATTCCCTTGGCTTTCTCTACCTCCTTCATCCTTTCCATCAATTCATCGTATTTCCAGATCCTTTCGCTGCCCCCAATTATCTCTCCGTGGCCTCTCGGGGCTTGGAGATCAGAGCCAAGCACAGTCCTTTCATCCTTCGGGTTGACCGGCATGTAGAACGGCTTCAGTTCTCTAGGCCAGCTGTGCACGAATATCGGCTTGCTCTCCTCTTCCGTAAGCATCCTCTCCTCCTCCACTCCGAAGTCGTCGCCCCATTTCAGCTTTGCGCCTTTGTCATTCAGTACTTCCAAAGCCTTCTCGTAAGTTATTCTCTTGAAAGGTGGCTTTATCTTCAGGAGGTCGTCCTTGTTGACATTGAGATTCTTAAGTATCTCCTCATGCTCCTTTGCGAGGCTGTTCGCCACGCTGCTGACCAGCTGCTCCTGCAGATCCATATTGTCATTGAAATCGTAGTGTGCCATCTCAGCCTCAAGGTGCCAATATTCTGCAAGGTGCTTCACAGTTCTCGATTTTTCTGCCCTGAATGAAGGAACAAAGGAATAGACCTTCTCAAGAGGGAAGATCATCGCCTCAGCATAGAGCTGCGACGATTCAGTGAGATATGCCTTCTGCCCGAAGAAATCCGTCTCGAAGAGGTTTGCGCCCGTCTCCCCGCCCGCCTTGGTTATCAAAGGGGGAGTCACCTCGAAAAATGAATCGTTGTCAAGGAATCCCCTCAGGTACCTGAAGATGTAGGATCTTGCGCACATTATGTCTGTCATCTTCCTGCTCCTTAGCCAGAGATGCCTTTTGTCTAGGAGCAGCTCCGTGCTCTGGTATTCTGTTATCGGGAAAGGTTCAGAAACGTGAATTGTCCTGAAGGAAGCTGATTCAACTTCATAGCCTGTAGGGGCGCGCTTGTCCTCCTTGACCTTGCCGCTGATCTCTATGCTCGATTCTACGCTTGCCTCCTTCGCTGCATTCCATGACTTCTCGTCAAGGCTATCCTTCTTTATTGCGCACTGGACTATGCCCGTGGTGTCCCTTAGAACCACGAATATTATGCTGCCGCTCTCCCTCTTCCTGTGGATCCAGCCCCTAAGGTTTATTTCTGACCCTACGCTCTTTTCAACATCCATGACACGCGAGAACTTAGCCAATCTAATCACTGATATGACAATGAGTATTGTATGAACGATGTTTATATTTATATACTGCAAGTCGTGCCTGCCGCACCTTAAGCATACGGTAATATCCCTTTCCGTTGATACCATTATGGGGCATTATGGACGAGAGCGAGCTTCTCAAGAAGTACAACAGCCTGTATCTAGAAATAATAATGAAGTACAAGGAGTACATAGAGGAACAGGAGGGGCTCTATGTTGCTGAGCTGCCAAAGCTCGTGATGCCTTCAGACGAATCTGTCAAGGGTGTGGCAGCACTCATCTCCTCGAAATTCCCAGATTACAATTACGACGAGAACTTCGGCGCAGCTGCGCAGCTCGCATACGATTTTGTAAAAGGTTCGATAGTAAACGTCACGCTGCCCGTGCAATTCTGGCTCAAGCCCGGCCAGACAATCGCCTACGGCGCCGGCGATCTCTTCGACAAGGCCACGCTCCTCTGCAGCATACTTGTGGCCTTGGGCAATCCTTCCACGAAGATAATAATAGTAATAGGAGAGAACCAGAGGTCATTCGTCGTATACTACGAATTTAACGAGAAGATAACAGCCATAAACATAGAGAGGGGCATGATCTCCTCCTTCAACGACAGGGACCAGCTCCTGAGGAGCCTCGGCGTAAAGGAGGATGCGGAGACAACGGCATACGAATTCAACGACCGCATGTACACTGATATAGCGTAATTGCTATCTCTTCCTGTGGAGCTTCATGCGCTTCCTTGCTTCCTTTCTGAGCTTGGCGCGCTTCGTTACCTTCCTGTATCTCTTTCCTACCCATCGCTTTTTCTTGCTCACGGTTTTTTGCATAAAAGCACCTATTGCTTTTTCTTCCTGGCCGGCTGCCGTGGAGTCTTGACCACCGCAGACGGATTAGTATCAAATGGATTCGTCTCGGTGGCTCCTTTTCCAAGGTTCCTGAAGGCTATGAAAAGTATCGTAGAGACTATGATAAATACCACTACGCCGAGCGGCACATAAATCGCCTGGAACACTGCAGCTGCCACGATGGCGTAACCGTAGTATGTGAGATTCTTGTAGTTGGCTGCTTCAGACAGGCTCTTGAAACCCAGCGCGAGCAGCACCGCACCGGCAATCATCAATATTCCGAATATTAACTGAATTAAGCCCGTGAAGAGTATGGCCATGAAGAATCCAACTACCATGGCTCCGGCGCCGTAATAGCCGTTCTTCACCATGCCCGCGCTGCCGTACTTCTTTCCATAGGCGGCGAGGGCAAGGCCTAGCAGGACCATTCCGATTATCACAAGTACAAGGAAGATGATCTCGGGTATCAGGACTAGACTCGCCAAACCGACTGATGCCTGCTGGGCCAGCAAGTCCAGCTGTGTGGAATTGACCGAATTTGCGGTGACAGCGCCGTTGGCACCCGTGAGAAGAGGCGCAACTGCAGCGAAGACATAGAGCGCAGTCCATATGCCTACCGCAAAGACTATCGCAAAGCCTATCGCGAGCATGCCGGACCCGATCATTCCAAGCTTGGAACCGTCATTAAGATTCATCATTTCACAGATAGTATAAGATTAGGAAGCTTAAAAAAGATGGCAGTAACGCTATAGCCATCCTCCGATTCCTTTCTGCCCTTTTCCCGCTTTTGCGTCTGCGAGCTTGTCAGCGTACTTGGATATCCGCTCCTCGGAGAAGCCGTGCTCGTCGCACATGAACTTGAGCAATTCCTTCGTGTGCGGCGCTCCCTTGTTCATCAGGGCATTGAAATCATTCATACTGATGTCGACCACGTCCGGGTTTGTGAAGATCCTTTCCACTGTGCCTGCATCAGTATCGAACTCTTCTTCATACTTGAACTTCACGTAATCCTCCACCTCCTTTACGCTCTTCGCCTCCTTGACTATCTTCAGCGCGGTCTTCGGCCCAACGCGGTTTATTCCTGAATCGAAGTCCGTGCCAACCAGCATCCCAAGCCAGATCAGCTGCTTAAGGTTTATTCCCATGCTCTCAAGCAGATCCTTGAGGATTATCCTTTCCAGCTTGACATCCACCACCATGTTCCTCTTTGGAAGGCGTCTTTTGCCGGTAAGCGTGAAATTCCTTATGACGGCGTCCGCACCGAAGAGGAAGGAGTCGTAGTCCTGGCTTGCGCTTGCGTAGGCCAATCCTTTCCTCACCATGTGCGCAGCCTGCGCCTCTCCCTCGCTGGGAGCCTGTATGTAAGGCACTCCCATCAGGTCAAGGAGCTGCTTCGAGCTCTCCACTATCTCCTTGTTTATCTTCGTGCTCGCCACAGCATGCATCCTTGCCTCCTCAAGCATGCCTGAGGCCTTCGCCTTCTCCCATTGCACCGTTGCCTCCACTCTCCTTGCGGCCCTTGCCTCAAGGGTCTTCCTCTTCAGCTCAGGAGGTATGCCGTCGAAGATGAATATCGGGTTTATTTTGTATTCAATTAGATTTGTCGTCCTGTAGAGAAGGCCCGAGAGATGGCTTGTGACCCTTCCCTTCGAGTCCATAAGCGGCGAGCCGTCAGGCTGCCTTATTATCGAGAGGAACTGGTAAATGGTGTTGAAAGCGTCTATCGCTATGGTCTTTCCGGCAAGGTCCTCGAACTCTATCCCTTTCTTGACCTCAGCCACAAACTTTCCCAGATCAACGGCCATGCTTATTCACTGCTTTTTCTCCTTCCTTATTGCCGTGTCGCCAAGGGTAAATGGCTCATTGCTTGCCATGGGCACGCTTCCCTTGCCCTTCTGCGCCTGCTCCATCAGCTTTATGCCGAGTTCCTTCTCAAGCTTCTTCCTGAGGGTCTCGTTTGGAAGCATCCGCTGGTTCTCCACTCTTATTATTACGCTCTCCTTCTCGTTTATCCTCTCTGCAAGCACACGGGCAGGCATGCCCATTGCCTCCCTTGCATTCCTTACGCGCTTTCCATAATCGGAGACGAATTCAGGCTCCTCAGGCGCAGCGGCTTTCATCGAAATTCCCCTGCGCTGCTGCCGCTCCTCTCCAAGCACTTGCATAGGAATCTTTCCCTTTGCGCATCTCTCGCAAAGCGTCATCCTCGCTCCTTCCATCTCAACAACATATGCCACCATTGTCGAATTTCCGCAGACGTCGCAGTCGTACACTCAATCCCCTCCTACAATAATATTAAGTATCGCATTACATAATAAATCTGAGTGCTAATATGGCCAGAGCCACTGCCAAGCGACAAAAAAAACAGCCTGAGGGCATCTTTACTCACACGAGGGTGACGGCCGCACTGTTTGTTGCGATCCTCTGCTTTCTCTCACTGGTATGCCTGAGGAACTATCTGCCTTATGTCGCCGCGTATATGAAACTGCTCCTGGGGATCATCTCCATGATAGCCGCTGGCATCTCGATAAAATACATACTCGATGTTCCTGGAGCGTATGGATTCTTCGTGATCCGCACCAAGAGCGGCATAAACTTCATAGACAATCTCACCAAGAAGTATCTCAAGCAGTGGCAGTGGATAGTCGACTGGGGATTCGTAGTGAGCTTCGGGCTTCTCACCTACATATTCTTCAGGAAATACGTGAGCAAGAAGATGCTCGCTCTGGGAATCGTCTCAATAATACTGATAAACCTCTTTGTCTTTCCATTCCTCGCGCAGGCGACCAATATCATCGCGATACCGCAGTTCAACTCCCAATCTACAGCCGCAACATACACTCCAAGCGCCGGAGTCATAAACTACATCAGTATAATATTCCCTGTAATATCCGTAGTTGGCGGATTCATCTTCTGGTTCATAGGGGAATTGATACTTATAGTACTCCTCTTCCTTCACGGACTATTCATCTCGCTGGTGGCAATCGCAACTCCTGCCCCTGCAGGCCTTGTCAAGGCTCCCATACCGCAGCTTCCCGGTCCTGCGGGCTATCCTATCTTCCTCGCGGCTATACTGAAGCCCGAGATACTGCTCCCTCTGGTCCTTGCAATAATCTTCGTCATAACACTGCATGAATTCTCGCACGGAGTGATGATAAGGAAGAACAAGCTTGTGATAAAGGCTCTCGGACTCCCAGTCTTCGGCATAATCCCTCCTGGCGCTTTCGTGGAACCAGACGAAAAGCAGGTGAGGAAGCTCCCGCGCATAGAGCAGGACAAGATATCCATTGCAGGGGTATCGTTCAACTTCTTCCTCGCAATGGTTTCCTGCGTCCTGTTCGCTGCTGTGATATACCTGGTGCTGCCCTATGTGACCGCCAATTATGTCTACATATCAGGCACGGTGCCCGGCTCTCCGTCCCAGAACGTCATACCTCCTGGCTCGCTGCTCTACAGCTGGAACAATCAGCAGGTGCACAGCATAGCCGACCTTCAGGCCGCAGCCGCCAATGACATGCCTTTCTCAACGGTGACGCTTGCAACTAACAACGGCAGCTATGCGATCAGGGCAAACGCGACGGGTAAGATAGGCGTATACCTGGGTGAGGAGAGCGTGCCTATAAACAACGGCATACTTGCGACAGCGGCGCAATTCCTCTATGACTTCTTCGGCCTCTCGCTGCTGCTCAACTTCTACATAGCCGTGTTCAACATACTGCCAGTGCCCCTTTTCGACGGATTCAGGATATACAACAACAGGATAAGGCCAAGGTACATAAAGTGGATCGCGATACTCTTCATCATTATAATTATACTACTTTTCCTGCCTTGGGCCTGGAGTCTTTGATTGGAACGTTTTCCTTGACCCATTTCAGGAAATCTGGAAAGGTCGGAGTGAACGTCTCCCCACTTTTCATTTTCTCTTCTATTTCAGGAATTGTATACCTTTCCTGTGAGGCAGCATCAGGATGCAGCCTCGGCAGCTTGTCCGATCGAGCAACATAGAATCGCAGGAATTCATTCAATGTCTGTGCGCTCGCCTTCATATCGAATGCGTGCTTGAACTCGAGATCCTCTATTCCTAATTCCTCCATCGCTTCCCTTTGTGCGGCATGCTCGTAGCTCTCTCCTTTTTCCACATGACCCGCAGCGGAGCAGTCATAGTGCCCTTGAAGCGTGTCCGTGTTTGGCCCTCTCTTCTCTATCCAGAGCCTCCCCTGCGAGTCAATCAGGAAGATATGCACAGCGCGGTGGAGCTTATCGGTCTTGTGTATCCCTTTTCTTGGAGCTTCTCCTATTACCCTGTTGTTCTCGTCTACCACATCGACCATTTCGACGAATTCGTTTCCCATGAAATCCTCAACTTTATTGTATACTAATTAACAACGTTTATTGGCTTGCCTTCGACGCATGATCTAATGTTCCTTACCATCTCATCTCCAAGTCTTTCTCTAGTCTCTTCAGTCCTATAAGCAATATGTGGGGTTGTAATTACATTATCCATCTTTGCTAGTTCTATTATGTCCTTTGCGATTCCACTGTCCATCTCCTTAACCGGTTCGCCCTCAAAGACATCTAGAGCGGCACCGGCAATTCGTTTTGACTTCAGTGCCTTTATCAGGGCTTTCTGGTCTACTATTCCGCCTCTTGAGACGTTGATAAAATATGCGCCTTTTTTCATCAATGCAAACATTCTGGCATCTATCATATGTTTTGTTTTTTCGTTTAACGGCAAATGAAGCGAAAGTATGTCAGAATTCTTTACAGTTTTCTCAATCGCGCTTTTAGTGCTGTTAGAATTTGAATAAAGTACTATCATTCCGAGTTTTTCGGCAAGGTCCCCGACCTCTTTCCAATATTTCCATAGCCTATTAGCCCAAGAACCTTGCCTTCTATCTCAATGCCTTCGTATGGCTTCTTATGCCATGCGCCTTTCTCTATTGATCTATCTGCGGCCTTGATCTTTCTAGTAAGTGAAAGGATAAATCCTATAGTAAGATTAGCGACTGCCTTGGAACTGAATGAAGGACAATTTAAGACCTTTATGCCTCTCTTTGTAGCATACTCCATATCTACATATTGCTGATAA
>CAYQOG010000024.1:0-12757 GCA_964419095.1 Microcaldota archaeon | reverse complement strand
ACTAACTAATTCATATATTTTAGTTGCCACTACCTAAGCGTGTGGACATGAAGATCGCTTTTGTGGCTGACGTAGCGTATCCGTGGCATGTTGGCGGCATAGAGATAGTGAACTACAACGAGGCTATCGCGCTCTCGAAGGGGCACGAGATAGACTTCTTCTCGATGAAGTGGCCGGGAATGCAGGGCGAGTTCACGAAGGACGGGATAAGATACCATACGTTCCACGATGCCGACAAGAGCAAGCTCTACGCCGGGGGGAGAAGGTCCATAGGCGAGGCATTCGCGTTCTCGTTGGGACTCCACAGGCTCTTCAGGTACAAGTTCGATGCGATAATATCCAATCAATTTCCCGTGCTGCATCTGCCTATTCTCTACCTCTACTCCAAGCTCAAGAAGTGCAAGCTCATACTCGAAGTGGTCGAGGTATGGGACAAGGCGTACTGGATATCGTACCTTGGGCCTGTCCTCGGGAGAATAGGCTCATTCTGCTATTCCCTGACCATGAAAGGCGCATGCTACTACATTGCAAACTCAAGCATGACTGCCGAGAGGCTCTTCCACGCAGGAATAAGCAGGGAAAGGATATCCGTATTCACGCCCATACTCGACGACACTCTGGTGGCGTCTATTCCCGAGGCGAAGGACAGCGTGCCAAGGACGATAGCGTTCTCCGGGAGGCTGATAAAGGAGAAGAGGATGGACAAGTGGCTAGATATAGTGAAGAAGGTGAATGAGATAGTGCCCATCAAGGCGGTGATCATAGGCAACGGCCCGGAGCGCGACATCATAAAGGCAAAGATAGTGGAACTGGATTTGTCAAATGTGGTGGCCATGAAGGACTTCTTTGCCACAAAGAAGGAGCTCTACCAGGAGTTCAACAGCGCCTCCGCCTTTCTGCTTATGTCAGAGAGGGAGGGACTCGGCGCAGTGGCGATAGAGAGCATAGCCCTGGGCACGCCTGCCTTCCTGCCCCTCGATTCGCCTGTTCCCGAAGAGGTTAAGGACATGTGCGTTGTCGGCGAAGAGGCCGAGTTGGTGAGAGCGCTGGCAGACATCATGGTCAACGACAAGAAGTCCAGGTACATAAGGAACATGGGAAACCTCGATTCGTTCAGGATTTCCATGGTCCCGAAGCTGTACAATGGGATATTCTCGAAGATCGACAAGTGCTGATTCCCTTTTTTTTTCAGAAATAGCGCAGCAGCACTACTGTCATAAGCGCATAAAAGATGACCAGCGACATTATCGCGCCGAATAGCTTTTCCCACCTGCTCAAATGCTGCGGGTCCGTCCTCTCGCTCTTTGCAAAGAGCCATACTATGGAGTAATAGATTATCAGTGCGCCGAATCCGCTTATGACAGCAAACGCCGCTTCGGTCAGGGGATCCTTCAGGCTCCTCTTCTCCTTCAGCCTCTCGTTGAAAGCGTCGCTCAGGCTGAGATAGAAGAACCCAAAAGCCACAAGCACAGGCGCGAATATCAGCAAATAGAGAAGATTGCTCACAAGCGAGAAGGAGAGGAATACGCGCGTATATATCAGCGCCAATATGCCAAAAAGCTCAAGCGCGACCAGGCAGGAGACCAACGCTGAGACCAACCGGTACTTTATCGGTATCCTTATTACCGGCGGGGCTGCGCCTGATCCACCCGCTGATGCAGGCTTAGCCTCCCCTGCATCGGTGTCCGAAACTGTGTATGTCATCAGTATACGAATGGCATGCCGTTTTATATAACCATGCCATCAAAGGGCTTGCATCCTCTTTTTAAACATATTTCGAGTAATCCAATCAATGGAGATCAATCTGGGCGAGGGGATAGGCGTAGACGCGCAGGCGATGCTCACAGGAAGGTGCTGCGTCATAGGCCAGAGCGGTTCCGGGAAGTCATACCTTGTGGGCGTGATAGCCGAGGAGCTCTCCAGGAACAGTCTGCCTTACATAATAATCGACACGGAGGGAGAGTATAATTCCCTAAAGAGCGCCTTCAATATCCTCTGGGTAGGTGGAGAGGGTGCTGATCTTCCAATTAATGTGGATTACGAGAAGCTGCTCAGGAGCAGCATAAAGAACAGGATACCTATAGTATTCGATGTTTCTGACGAGATAGAGAGGCAGAAGTGCGTTGAGGAAGTGTTGTCGAAACTATACTCGCTCGAGGAGAAGATGAGGTCTCCGTATCTGGTCATAATAGAGGAGGCTGATAAGTTCAGCCCGCAGATCCTGCACAAGGGACTCAATCGCGTTGAAGAAATAAGCGTAAGGGGAAGGAAGCGCGGCATAGGCCTCATCGTTGCTACGCAGAGGCCTGCAAACATAAACAAGAACGTCCTGGCGCAGTGTTCATACGGTTTCATAGGCAAGCTGACAATCGAGAACGACCTGAGCGCAGTCAACATACTATTCGACGATAAAAAGGAATTGTCAAGGCTCCCGACGCTGAAGACCGGTGAGTTCGTAAGTTTTGGCCTGGGAGAGAACGCAAGGTTCAAGGTGAAGCAGAGAACCGTAAAGCACGGAGGATCAACCCCAACCCTGATCGAGAATGCAGGAGAGGAAATCAACATCGCGTCACTGGTGAAGGAGCTGAAGGGCGTTTCTCCTGCAAAGAAGCCGGGAACCATGAAACCTGCAAGCGGCAACGCCCAGACGGTAATAAAGGAAACTGTATCAGAAGAATTTGCCAGGGCGTATGCAACAAGAGCTCTCAAGAAGAAGTTCCTCATCTTCGGAGACGCAACCGAGTCCCTGGAGAATATGTCCGAGAAATACATACCTATGCATCTTGCAAAGCTGCGAGTTCCTACCGGAAGAAGGAACGAGTTCGAGGAGCGCAGCTTACTTATTGACGGCAAGCTCCAGGCGGTGATGCTAAGCGGGAAGGTGGAAAGAGCAGACGCGCTGACTGGCGCAAAGGTGAAGCTCAGTCCTACCGAAAGGAAGTTGCTCCCCATTCTTAACGGCAGGAGGACATCGGATATAGAAAAGATGGCAAGGGAGAACGGAGTCTCTGAAGGCACCGCATTCAAGGCCATAGACAGGCTTGAGGACTACAAGCTCATTTCAATAAACGGGGACAGGATAAGAACTCCAGACAGGAGGAACATGCTTATGTCAGGGTCCCCTGACCTTTCGGACAGGGCCATAAGTGACAGTGACATTGCAGGAGGAGCTAGCAGCGCGAGAAGGTCTGCAGAGCAGGCAATAGC
The DNA here is from genome assembly GCA_964419095.1 of Microcaldota archaeon. Classification (GTDB taxonomy): domain Archaea; phylum Micrarchaeota; class Micrarchaeia; order Micrarchaeales; family CABMGC01; genus JAKAVK01. The sequence continues at coordinate 9,550 of CAYQOG010000024.1, read as the reverse complement.
CCTTGCATTTCCCAATGCAGTTATATCAGATCTGCAGGAAGTCTACCTTCCATTCTACGAGATAACCCTCAGGAAGGGGGATAAGGTAAGGGTATTCAGGATTGATGCCGTATTCGGAAAGGAGCTGGACCCAAAGCTTCTAGGCTAGTCCTTTCCTATCCCATTAGCCTTCATGAAGTTGATGTTGGCCTCTATCTTCTCGAGGGTCTGCTTTGTCCTAAGCCTTATATCCCCTCTCATGTTGCCCCTCTTGCCGAAGAACGCCTCTATCTCCCTCCTTTGTCCTGGATCCGAAGCAGAAGAGAGGTTAACAACGAATCTTTCGAGCATGTGCGTGCCGCTGTCATAGGTCTTCATAAGCCTCTTCCAGTTGCTCCTTGTCCATGGCCATATGATTGTCCTGCCTACCGGATTCGATGATATTATCGCTGGAAGAATGAAAGAGTCCTGGAGCCTCACGTCCTTGGAGAATGCAAACTTCAGCGCATCGCCTATTATCTCCCTGTCCCGGAACATGGCAAGCGATTGGAGCAGCCTCCTCTTGTCGTCGGGAATCTCCTCCCTCTTGTAGAGCGCCACCATCTTCCTGTAGCGCGCCATGTTTCCTGTCCATGCCGCTATGCCATATATCGCACCTTTTATGTTCGGCTCGATCTTCTTCCCCTTAAGGTATCCGTTGAATATGGAGAGGGCCCTTGAAACCGTCTGCTTGTGTTCCAATTGCCCCAGGCTCGAGATTGCGATGCTCCTGAACATCGTCTTTATGCTGTCCTCCCCGCTTCTTTTCCTCCATCCAAGCTTCCCAAGCACTTTCTGATGGTATGCCGTGCTTATCCTTCTTAACCTGGCTGATGGTCCTTTTCCATCAAACATGTTTTTCAGCCATCCGAGGTGCGATGAAACGTTGAAGCTTAGAGGATAATCTGTATTCATGCAATAAGATTCGACAAAATCAAGATATTCATCCGCTTTTATCTTTCCGGACCTGGCCAGCACAAAGAGGTCGTTCTCGATTCCCCATGAGTCAGCTCCTTTGAGCTTCCCTGATTTTATCATCACTCCGACCTTCTCGAGATTTTCTTGCGGGTACCTGACCCTGTAAAGATAGTGCTGCCCGTAATTCAGCTTTATCCACTTTGCGTTGCCTGCCCTGACTGTTGTCTGCTGCCCGTCAAGCACTGTCTGCATTGTTTTCTTTCCGTCAAGCGTATAATCGAGAGGAATTGGCCATCTCTCATTCGTTTGATTCTTGTAATCAACAATGAGGAATCTCCTCTGCTTCAGGTTGAAATTGCTCCCCGACCTGCTCACTTCGACTATCGGATAACCCGGATTGTTTATCCAGTTGCTTGCAAACTTCATGATATTCTTCGATCCTTTCGAAGCCTGGCTGTCAACCGCCTTCCATAGGTCGTACTTGGTTGCGTTGCCATAGGCATGCTTCTTCAAGTAAGCGTGAAGTCCCCTTCTGAATGGTTCCTCTCCGGCATAATTCTCCAGCATGTGTAGCACTGTCCCTCCCTTCTCGTAACTTATGGCGTCGAATATCTGGTCTATCTCCTCCGGAGTGCTCACGTGCACGCTTATCGGGTGCGTTGACTTGAGCGCATCGGCAGAGAAGGCTGCTGAAATAACATCGTCGAAATATTGCTTCTTCATGTCCCACTCCGGGTACACAGCATCGAGTGCCTTGTTTGCCATGAAAGTGGCGAAGCTTTCGTTGAGCCAGAGGTCGTTCCACCACTGCATTGTGACAAGGTCGCCGAACCACTGGTGCGCAAGTTCGTGCGCCACCGTTTCCGCTATCTGCTGCTGCATTGCTATCGGCGTGCTCTTCTCGTCGCCCAGCAAGGCTATCTCCCGGAATGTTATCGCGCCCCAGTTCTCCATGGCGCCTGCGCTGAAGTCCGGTATGGCAAGGAAGTCTGCCTTGGGCAAGGGGTAGTCTATGCCAAAGTACCCGTTGAAGAACTTTATGAACTGCTTTGCGTATTTCAAAGGCAGCCTTGCAAGCTTCTTCTTCCCAGGCACTGTCATCACGCGCAACTTCAGCTTGCCAAGGCTTCCAGTAACGCTCTCGAACCTTCCCACTCCCAGGTAGAGCAGATAGGAGGACATGCGCGGCGTAGTCTTGAATGTCACCACTTTCCTCTCCTTTTCATATCTTGCGACGCTCTTTATCGGCATGTTCGAGACGGCATCGAAATCATTGTCGATTATCATGGCTATGTCATAGGTTGCCTTGAATGCGGGCTCGTCAAAGCATGGGAACGCCGTTCTTGCATCCGCAGCTTCGAACTGTGACGTAAGCAGATACCTCTCCTTGCCGTTCTCCATATACCTGCTTCTGTAGAAACCGTACATCTTGTCATTGTTGATGCCTACGAATTCTATCCCTATCGTGGCATCTCCCGCCACTGCCTTCTGCAGCTTAAGCGTTATCTCCTTCCTTTTCTTATTCCCGCCCACTTTCGCATCATGGACCCCTCTTTTCGAAGTGACCTTTGCGCTTATTATCTTGAGGTCCACGGCATTAAGGCTTATCCTCTTTGTGGCTTTCTTGATTTTTACCCTTATTTTCTCGTTTCCAGCGAACTTGAAGGTCTTGAGGTCCGTGTCGAAAGTTATGTTGTAATTCTCCGGGATTACATTGCCGCCTAGAGTCCGGTACCTCTTCCCCTCCACCATAGCACCTCAATAATAGCCATAATTCTCTCCGCTGGAAAAGTATATAAGCGTGAATCGGATATTTTCCATTGTCCTGTGATAATATGCCTTTCAACATCAAGCAGCCCAGGGACGATGACGAATACTTCGAGCGGATGAGCCGCGCGATATTCCAGGCGGGGCTCAACTGGAAGATGATAGAGAACAAGTGGCCCAATTTCAGGAAGGCCTTTTCAGGGTTCTCGATACAGAAGGTAGCGAAGTTCGATGAAAAAGACGTGGCCCGGCTGATGGGCGACGCTGGAATAGTGCGCAACGAGAAGAAGATACGCTCAACCATATCCAACGCGAAGGAGTTCCAGAAGATAGAGCAGGAGTTCAAGTCCTTCCCCAAGTACATGGACTCGTTCAAATCCGAATACGGACTCGGGTACGACCTGCAGGAGAGGTTCAGTTTCCTAGGCGCATCGACCTCAAGGATGTACCTATGGATGGCGGGCATGAAGCTCACGCCCAACGATGAGGAAAAGAGATGGATAGCGCATCGCCGCAAGGGCCATGACCATCTAAAATGAGCTGGTCTCCATATATCAACGTTTTTAAAGTTTTCGTTGGGATTACCGTTAAAAGCTTTATCATGCATATATACTAGGTATGGGGCAAATTTTTCCGCTAGTGTCTGGGACAAGCAAGCTTAGGGCAATACTTGGGATAATAAAGCAGAATGGCGGTTCAATAAAGTTCTCGCAGCTCGCTGAGGAGACGGAGGAGCACATAGACGATCTCTTTCCCCTAGTTGAGGCCTGCCAGATGCTCGGCTTTGCAAAGGTAGAGGAATCCACGATAACGATAACCAAGGAAGGAGAGGAGCTTACCTTTGGAAACTCCCTGAAGCTGATAAAGGACAAGCTTGCAAAGATAGAGCCGTTCATGAGCGCGCTCGAGCTGCTCAAGAAGGAGAGCGAGATGAGCACGAAAAGCCTGATAGACCAATTGAAGAAGAAAGGAATATGCCTGCACGGCGAAAAGGCTACAAACGAGGCGCTGATGAAGAAGATGTTCCTGAGGCTCGGCGTCAGGACCAAGCTTCTCTATTACGACACGGAGCGCGACATATGGAGCCTCGCAACTTATAAGAAGTAGCTACTTTGCCAGCGTCGCGTATATCTGGTCCACGATATTCTGAAACGCCTTCCCTCTCTTGTTCCTCGGCCTTGGTATATTGACCTTTATTATCGTCTTCACCTGGGACGGCTTTTGCGAGAGGACCACAATCCTGTCTGAAAGCTCAACTGCTTCCTCTACATTGTGCGTTACCATTATCACCGAGTTGACGGAGATGTCCTTGTTCTCAAGCATGTAGGTTATGTCGGATCTCATCGCGTTTGCGGTGAGCTCGTCGAGCGAGCTGAAAGGCTCGTCCATGAGCAGTACCTGCGGCTCCGAAGCTATGGCACGGGCAATGCCTACTCTCTGCTTCATCCCTCCGCTCAGGACATTGGGATAATAATTCTCGAACCCGTTCAGCCCGAAGCGTTCGATCAGCTCCGACGCACGGTCTGTCTTCTCCTTGTCCGTTATGTTTATCAGCGAGAGGCCGAGCTTCACGTTCTCTATGTTCGTAAGCCACGGCAGAAGCGCAAAGTCCTGGAAGACGAAGGACATGCCTGTCGTAGTTTCGTGCACCTCCTTGTTCATGTAGAAGACCCTGCCCGAAGTCGGTTTTATCAGGCCCGCGATTATCCTGAGCAGTGTGCTCTTGCCGCATCCTGACTGGCCCATTATCGTGACGAATTCGCCTTTCTCAGCGGTAAATGTCACATTGCCTATGGTCTTCGCGTCGCTGCCCGGGAATGAGAAGGAAATCCTGTCTACGCTTACCATCTTCATATCATCATCCGTATATCTTCGCGATGTTCCTGTATCTTCTCTTCCAGACAAAGGTGTTTATCAGTAATATCATCACTACAAGATTTAAAAGCGCCACAAGGAGGAGTGTAATATCTCCTGGAGGCGCCACGGTTGAATCGAGCAGTTTTCCTATGCCCGTCCCTACGCAGCTTATCGAGGCGCCGCCGCTAAGGCCGTTGGTGGTGAAGCATTCCGCAACTATGCTCGCATTCCATTCGGCGGCTATCCCTGTCAATGCGCCTGTGATGAAGCCCGGCACAATCGCCTTGAGATAGAAATTCTTCCATGCCGACCAGCCCCTGATCCTGAAAAGGGCCTTGACCTCCATTACACTTGCAGGTATCGTCTTGGTGCTTCCCATTATGCTGAATATGGGATACCATATGCCTGCGAGCAGGAATATCACGAATGCGACAAGCTCTGCATGGTACGGGAATCCGGCCAATGCTATCGCTATTCCCGGAAGGAGTATGGTGCCTGGTATCGATGCGAGCACCTGGAAGAAGAGGAGGTACTTTGAGCTCTGCTTGGATATGAAGACAAGATAGACGCAGAGCGGAAGCACTATGACGGTTATCACGGCAAACGCAATCCACACCCTTGCAAATGAAAAGGCAAGCGCCACAAGTATCTGGTACTCGTTTGCAAGTATCGCGTTCTTTATCACCGCAGCATAAGTGAAAAGTATGGAGAGAACGGCGAGCACTACGATGTAATATGTCCATCTTGGAACGGGCCTGCCCTCCCTTGCCTTTGTCGCTTTTTGCTCAATGCCCTTCGTTGCTGCAGGATTCTTCGGTGTTGCCACATATCTGATTGTAGTGAGCGGTTGCACAACCAGGTTTCTGGAGAACCAATTGACAAACGTGCCTATCCTGGCAGGCGCTGTTGCCTTTGCAGTTGTCCTTGTGTACCTGCTTGCATAGTCCTCAAGAGGCTTGAAGAAGAGGAATCTTGTAAGCACAACGAATACTATGAAGACTCCTATGCCAAGCAGATACGGTGTCCAGTTTGCAGGGGAGATGCTCGGCGAGTACTGCACCAGGAATGCGCCTATCCCATGCTGCACGCTGCAGCATGTCGCAGTTCCATAGGAGAATATTTCGCTGGTGACAAGGTAGAAGAGGCCTATCGACCACGAGAGTATCGACTGCTGCACTATCCTGGGGAGCGCTGCGGGAACGAAGATGCGCTTCAATTTCTGCCAGATGCCCATTCGGTAGAGCTGTGCGACCTCGAGGAACTCCTTTGGAATCGAGCGGATCGCCTCGTACACTCCGAAGACAATGTTCCAGAGCATGCTTGTGACTATCAGGAAGATGACGGCGGCATTGACCCCGAGATAATTTTCCATTCCCGTTACGGTCACCGGGGCAAAGACAAGGAGCACGAAAGGAAAAAAGGCAAGTATCGGCAGGGTCTGTAGTATGTCCATGACCGGGAGTATTATCCTCTCCGCGGCGCGCGCCGTGGCAGCCCATACTCCGAATCCCACTGCCAAGGCTATGGAGATGCCGAGGGCCGCAAACATCCTTCCCCAAGAGAATGTTGCGTCGATAACCAAGTTGATGAGCGTCCCATAGATTGACATCGATAAGACTCAACTCACAGAATCGTTAAAAGCCTTCCTGTCTCATTCGGAACGTCCATATCCCCGGCGCCTTCGGGAACATGCGATGTATTATAAATAATTAGAGAGGATACTATCTGAATTGCTATGGCAGGCAAAAAGGCGACAAAGAAAAGGGCAAGGGCTGCAAAGAAGCGCAGCCCAGCCGCAAAGCCTGCAGGCAAAAAGAGAGCCATTAGAAAAGTCGCAGCGCCCGCGGCGAGGAAAGCCGCCAAGGTGCAGAAAAAAGGGGCCGCGAAGCCTGCCGTAAAGACAGGGGCGATAAGGAGCCTCGAGGAGCTCCTCGTGTCCAATCTTGTAACCGGGAGCGCAGGCCACTCAGGCAACGGCATAGATGTGCAGGATCTGGTCCTCTCGCTTACCCCTTCAACAAGGAGACTGGGATACAATTTCGGTTTTTCGATGGGTAAGCAGGTCTACGGATACGGCAATACGAATGTAAACGTGCTCTTTGACGTGCTTGAGAAGCTCGGCCTGGGCAAGGTTCTCTACTATCCTGCAACTGAGCACGCAACGATAACTTCCATGACAAGGAAGAGGAGGACCATCCTGGGAATGCCTGCGCATTCGATAGAGTGCGGCGTGATCGCGGGATACCTATCCGGATACCTCGGCACAGGAATACGGGTACACGAACCAATGTGCATTTACACCAATTCGGATCGCTGCCAGTTCGTTGCAGAGCCTGTCACAGAGCCCGATTATACGAAAATGCTTGCGAATCCTGATCCCGATGCCGTAATAAATGCGATAGCGGAGAGGATTGATTCCATTAACGAATCGCCGCTCACGAGCTCGGAGAGCATGCACTATCTCGTCCTCCCCTCAATGCCGCTGATGAGCAGTCAGATGCTGCCCGGGTCATCGGACATCCTCTACCTTGCAGGCGGGAAACTAGCCAGGATGCATGGCAAGAGCGACTGGAAAAGTCCCATAAGAAAGGTCGCATGCTACTTCGACTTGAATGGAGTCGAGCTGCGCGAGCAGAAGGGCAAAAGGGTTATAAGGCTTAAATACAAGCAATATAACTCAATGGAGGGTCTCGTAAGGCTCTCAAGCTCCATCGTTTCAGGCTTCCTTGAGACGCTCTTCCAGTCAAAGCCGAGCATAAGGTCCGGAATCAGCGATGGGAAAGCGTACTTCATGGAGATGACCGTATAGCATCATGGTGAACTTTCGTGGCTCTGGAATTCCTAAACCCAATACTAAAATTCATACCAAGCGTGAAAAAGCCGGGGCACCCGCTCACATTCAAGCAGAAGATGATGTGGACCGGGATAGTCATGCTCGCCTACTTCTCCCTATTCAGCATACCCGCGCTGGGAATAAAGCAGGTGCAGGTGCAGCAGATCTTCCAGCTCGCGAACGTCATCTTCGCAGCGAAGATAGGTACCCTGATAACGGTGGGAATATCGCCGATAGTGCTCTCGAGCATAGTGCTCCAGCTGCTGCAGGGATCGGGAGTGCTCGCTGTCGACCTCAACGACATGGAGCAACGAGGGCGGTTCCAGAGCATACAGAAGCTCATAGCGATGCTGGTCGCCGTTGTCGAGGCCGCATTCTACACGTACACTTTCTCCGCTTCGGGTTTCATAGATCCGGGATACACGCTCTTCGTAGTTGTTGAGCTTGCCGTAGGCGCAATAATAGTCATATACCTTGACGAGATAATGAACAAATTCGGAATCAGCTCGGGAATAAACCTATTCATTGCTGGAGGAGTCGCCTACAGCATAGTGGCTGGTACGCTCACCGTTCTCTTCCCTGCGGCGCTCTACCAGCTGAGCACTGCAGGAGCTGTAGCGATACCCCAGGCTCTCTTGGCGTTCGGACCGCTGCTCGTAGCACTAATAGTCATGCTTGTAAGCATCTATGCATACGACATAAAGATAGAATTGCCCATGGTATTCAGCCAGTTCAGGGGCGTTGGAGGCAGGCTCCCAATCTCGCTGCTCTATGCGAGCGTCATGCCTGTCATATTCGCCACTTCGCTCACGATAGCCATGACCTCTCTGCTTGGAGGCATACTTGCTCCTTATTCGGCAACTTCCGCCGCGGCAGGTTTCCTCGGCTATTACACCCCGCAATACTCCTCAACAGGGGCGCTTACAAACACGCTGACGGGCGGCCTCATCTATCTGCTCTCGCTTAACACTTTCACGGAGAATCCATTCCCTGCAGGATATGGGGGAGTGGGCTACAGCGCATATTTCAGCTACCTTGCGACAGGGACAAGCCCATTGGTCCTGCCATGGGCCACAATCCCTTCGGGAGTTAACCTGGCTTCAAGCTGCACGCTGGCATACTCGTGCATAGCTATACCTGAGTGGATCCATGTCATACTATCAACGCTTCTTCTCGTGATCCTCTGCGTCATCTTCGGGAAGTTCTACATAGAGATGACGGGGCAGAACCCGAAGAACGTTGCCGAGCAGCTGCAAACCATAGGATGGCAAATCCCGGGCTTCAGGAGGGATCCGCGAATAATAGAGAGCATACTCAACAAGTACATACCCACAATCACAGTCCTAGGAAGCATATTCGTCGGACTCCTTGCGGCCTTTGCGAATCTTACCGGAGCCGTGGGAAGCGGAATGGGAGTGCTTCTCACGGTGGGAATAATGTATTCGCTGTACCAGCAGCTCGAGAGCCAGCACCAGCTTGAAGGGTACCCTGCGCTGGAGAAGCTGCTATCCTGATCCCGCGGTGCCGGAGCAGAAAAGCTTATAAATATTTATATTGATGGGTAATCGTGGTACTGATGGCAAACGCCGGAGTAGAGAAACTTCAGAAAGCGATGCTGGTATATCTTGTGGGATTCGTGGTCACTGTGATAGGATACGTGACAGGATTCGCGCCCCTTCTGGCTGCCGGGTCCAATCCGTCTGCCGCGGCAACAAGCGCAAGCCTCGCAATATTCATAATTGTCATGATAATAGGCATTGCAGTCGCAATCCTCGCGCTGCTCTGGATAAGGTCCGGGTTCAAGATGCTCGCCTCAACGAATAAGAGCTATGGGATAGGCTCGCTTGGCGCTCTGCTCGAATTGATAGGCCTCGCGCTATTCTTCCTTGCAGCGCTGGCAGGCTTGGCAGGGGTCTTATCCATAAGCGGTTCAACGACTGCATCATTCAGCGCAGTAGCTGGCGTCGTGGGCATCTTGCTTGCAGTGTTTGGGCTCTTTGCCTTGGGAGCGCTCCTCTCGTTCATCGGAGCTATCCTCATCTTAGCGGGATTCTGGAGGCTCGGCTCCTCAAACAACAGCGGGCTCATCAAGGCTGGGGCAATCTTCTACCTGCTCTTCGGCTTGCTAGGCGCATTGCTCCTCTACATAGGCCTGGG
>CAYQOG010000023.1:0-13031 GCA_964419095.1 Microcaldota archaeon | reverse complement strand
TCCCCTCCGCCTATGGCAACTATCTTACCCATCCGACCACTAAGACGTTATCATGTGCCGTATCTCCACTGGCCTATGTAATCCTTCTGCTCCTTTGTCAGCGAGTCTATCTTCACGCCCATCGCCTGCAGCTTGAGCCTCGCTATCCTTTCGTCAGTCTCATGAGGGATCTTGATGACTTCCTTGGGCAGCTTCCCATTGGTCTTCGCTATATAGACTGCTCCGAGCACCTGGTTCGCGAAGCTCATGTCCATGACCTCGCTTGGATGCCCTTCAGCGGCGCCAAGGTTCACCAGTCTTCCGTCGGAGAGCAGGTAGATCTTCTTCCCGTTCCGGAGCGTATACTCGTTGAGCTGTGATCGCAGCTCCCTTGTGGACTTTGCCTTTTTCTTGAGCGTCTTTGCATCTATCTCAACATCGAAGTGGCCTATGTTCGCGAGTATCGCGCCCTCCTTCATCTTCTGCATGTGCTCGTATGAGACCACGTTTATATCTCCTGTTGCAGTGACAAAGATATCGCCTTCGCTTGCGGCGTCTGCCATCTGTTTCACTTCGAAACCGTCCATTATCGCCTCTAACGACTTGAAGGGATCAACTTCCGTGACTATGACCCTTGCGCCCATGCCATGGAGTCTCATCGCTATGCCCCTTCCGACCCAGCCGTAGCCCGCCACAACTCCAACCTTTCCGCTTATCATTATGTTGGTGGCGCGTATTATCCCGTCAAGGCCGCTCTGACCGCTGCCATACCTGTTGTCGAAGAGGTATTTCGTATAAGCGTTGTTCACCGCCATGACAGGGTACCTTAGCACTCCCTCCTCTTCCATTGCCTTGAGGCGCACTATGCCAGTGGTTGTCTCCTCTGTGCCTCCCTTTATCCTGAGCTTCGGGTATTCCTGGTGAATCATCGCGTGCATGTCGGCCCCGTCGTCCATCACTATTTCAGGATTGATCTTCAGTGCCATGCGCATATTCTCGAAGTATGCGTCGCCGTCCTGGCCCTTCCACGCGTAGACCTTTACGCCCTCGCTTGCGAGCGCTGCCGCAATGTCATCCTGGGTTGAAAGGGGATTGCCTGCCACAAGGGCGATCTCGGCTCCCGCGGCCTTTGCAGTCCTCACCAGCACGCCGGTCTCCTTTGTTATGTGGAGCATCATGGCCATCTTGATTCCTTTGAGTGGCTTTGACGCTGAAAGCTCCTTCTTCAGTTGCATAAGCACCGGCATGTGCATCTCCGCCCATTCCAGCTGCTTCTTGCCCTGCTCTGCCAGCTTGATATCCTTTACCTTGTAGTCTGCCATAGTAATACCAATCAATATACTGGGCCAGGGAAAAATCTAGGCCGATCAGAGCTCTCCGACTCTTCGCTTCTGCGCTCTCTTGATTCTTCTGCGCCTCTTCTTCACCCATTTCCAGCGCATTCTTCCCTTTTTCTTCCACTTTCTAGGTATGCTTCCCAAGTATAACACCGATTGATTATGCCAAGACGGATTTGGCCATGCCAATGATAGATTAGCTGGATATACCTTTATATGCTTTGTTACATTACTTCTTTTCGAATCGTGGTCCGATGGCGAGAAGCCTATCAACATACATAATAGTGATTGCCATAGTCATTGTGGCGATATTGGCCATAAGCTTCATACTCAACAGCAATCTGCTCAGGCCCAGGATAACTCCCACTACAACCGTGACCACAACGATCAACGGCATAACAACCGTTGTCAATTCAACTACAACCTTCACGAGCAACAGCCCGACGGGATGCCTTTCGGCGAACCAGGTGCAGGCGATATTCAACGGCAATTTCTCAACAGGCAATTTCCTGGGATGGAACACCACAGGCCCTGGCTTCGGAAGCGCACCTGAAAACGTAACCTATGAAAATTCGGTGGGCGGCTACTATGGCGCTCCATGGTCCGGTTACAACGGCACATATTTCGCATCAACCTTCCACGGCGGCACTGCCATCCAGACAGGAAATCTCACATCCCAGCCCTTCAAGGTCACGGAACCTTATCTCAATTTCAAGCTCGTCTCGCCGCAGGACGCCGAGCTCTATGTAGAGATACTCGCAAATGGGAAGCCTTTCCTGATAAACCATTACGATACCGCTTACGCGCCGAACAACCAGAACGCGCAGAGCACCTTTGTCAATGCGAGCATACCAATAGTCTCGCTTGTCTGCCAGAACGTAAGCGTGAGGGTAGTCTCGGAGGTGGTGGGACAGAGGAGCAACACCCTATACGACTACATAGCTGCAGGAGACTTCTATATGGGCAAGACTTCGTACCAGTCGCAGGGCATACTGATCAACTCTACCGTGGTCGCGCCCTGAAGCTCAAAAGGCTTTTATAGGCTAATTGGCGAGTTAGTATCATGCTGAGACTGTACAACACGCTTACAAGGAAGATTCAGCGCTTCAAGCCTATCAATGACAGGAGAGTGGGCATCTACGCGTGCGGCATAACCGCCTATTTCTATCCCCACATAGGCAACATGCGCAGGTACATAATGGAGGACGTGGTGAAGCGCGTACTGCTGCATGACGGCTATGCCGTGGAGCATATCGAGAACGTCACTGACGTGGGGCACCTCCAGGGAGATGCAAACACCACGGATGACAAGATGCGCGTCGAGGCGGAGAAGGAGCACAAGACCATGAAAGAGGTGGCGCAATTCTATTTCAGCATATTCGAGAAGGACATGAAGCTCCTTAACATACTCATTCCGGACAAGATGCCTTTTGCCTCAGAGCACATACCGGAGATGATAGCGCTGATAAAGGCACTAGACGAGAAGGGCTATCTCTACAAAACTTCCTCTGGAATGTACTTCGACACATCGAAGTTCAAGGATTACGGAAAGCTGACAGGTTCCAATTTCAAGAAGCTCAACGAGCAGCTCAAGGCAGGCGCAAGGGTCGAGAGAGTGGAAGGCATAAGGAACATAACCGATTTCGCGGTATGGAGATTCGCGGAAGGAAGCGACATGATATGGGACAGTCCATGGGGAAGAGGTTTCCCCGGATGGCACATCGAGTGCAGCGCGCTGAGCATGAAGGAATTGGGGCATCATTTCGACATGCATACTGGAGGGGTGGACCACATTGCCGTGCACCATTCCAATGAGATAGCGCAATCAGAGGCTGCGACAGACCAGAAGTTCGTGAATTACTGGGTGCACTATGAATTCCTGACAGTCGACGGGCAGAAGATGTCGAAGTCCATAGGGAATATATACACGGTCAAGCAGGTACTCGACAAGGGATACTCGCCCATGGCGTTGAGAATGTTCATGATCTCAGGGCACTATCGGCAGATACTAAATTTCACCTTTGAAGGGCTCGGCAACGCAACGAAAACGCTGAATGGGATATATTCATTTATAGAAAGGCTGGGAGAGGTTAAGCACAAGGAGAAGGATGATGACACGAAGGAATTCAAGAAAGGCATAAGCAACCACAGGAGACTCTTCTTCAAGGCACTTGACGACGACATAAACACTCCGCAGGCGATGGCTGAGATGCATGCGATAATAAGTGCGGCCAATGCAAGGAAGGAATCAGGGAAATTGAATAGGGCGGAGGCAAGATACGTGATAAAGGCAATGCTTTCCCTTGATGATGTCCTAGGACTGGGATTTGGGGAGCATATATCTGCAAAAAAGGCCCCGTTGGAAAAGGAAGTTCGGGAGTTTGTCAATGAAAGAGAGCGTGCGCGGAGGGAGAAGAACTTCAAGAAATCCGATGAGATAAGGAATCTGCTGAAGGAGAAGTATCACGTCGTGCTTGAGGATACCAGTGAAGGAGTCCGCTGGCACATAGAAAACTGATTATATCTGAGGCTGCGGTACATTAGCCGGAGCAGTAGGAGTAGACGCTGCAGGATTGCTTTTTCTTCCGCCTCGTTTTGTCTGCCTTGCGACATTCGCCGCAGCAAAGAGAAGCGCAAGATCGTCCTGCTTCGAGGAATCAACCCATGACTTTATGTATATTGCAATGTTCTTCAGCGACCTTGTGTACCTGTCAGTGAAGCTGTATGCGCTTCCTTCATGCTTCAGTATGCCTACTGTCACGCCGAAATCCAGATACCTCTTCCAAGTGGCCACTGGAAGATCCTGCGGGCAGTCCTTCAGGCGCAATTCTCCCTTCTTCTTTACCTCGTTAAGCGCCTTTGAGAACCTGTATGCTTTGGTCTCGTTCTCGAAGTAGACCTTCGCAATTTCCTTTACATTTGGGTTCTTGAGTTTCTCCTTGAGGGCTGCATCCTCAAACTCCCAATACCTGATCGCCATGATAGCAGTATCAGTCGGTAAGAATTTATACTTTTGTATAGATGAGCGTGACTACGTCTTCATCCATAAGGACATGCTCTATGCCCACTTTCTGGTTCTTGAACTTGACGCTCCTTCCCTCGACATACGCATATCTGAGGTCCTTTGCAGTCTTTGAATGCAGCGCATGCGCCACGTCCATGACGTTGTTGCCTTTCTTCACTATCATAGGCTTTGCAAAATCAGGGTCGCCGTCCCTTGGTTTCAGGTAAATGCGTATCAGGCCGAGCTTTCCGAAGATTATTTCCTTGAGATCCTCTATGTTGGTGTCATGCATCGCGCTTATGGGCACTACCTTCATCTTTGTCTTTGTTTCTATCTCATTCTTGACCTTCTGGAGCGTTTTCTCTTCCACAGTGTCTATCTTGTTCAGCGCGACTATCCCGTTTATGTATGCAACATTGCCTGAGAGCAGATCCACTATGTCATCTGCAGTGGCATCCTCGTAGAAGTAGATGTCCCCGTTGTATATGCTGAACTCGTTGAGTATTCCGACGATGAGATTCTTCTCGGGTATTTTGTGCCTGTTTGCAGCGATGGTTACGCCTCCGGTAAGCTTCCTCTCTACCCTTATCTCGGGAAGTTTCCTGTTCGGCCTTATGCCGAGCATGTTGAGCTCATCTACAAGCGAATAGAGCTGCTCGACCTTGTTGACGTCTATCAGGAACAGCAGCAGGTCGGATGTCCTTATCACGCTGGCTATCTTTGTTCCCTCTCCCCTTCCTTCGTGGGCGCCAGAAATGAGTCCGGGCAGATCCAGCACCTGTATCTTTGCGCCGCTGTAGTCAAGCATTCCAGGTATCACCTCGACAGTGGTGAATGCATATCCTGCCACTTTTGACTCGACATTTGTGAGAACCCTCAGAAGCGATGACTTTCCCGCATTGGGGAATCCTACAAGGACAACTGTCGCGTCGCCTGTCTTCTTTACTGCAAAGCCGGTGCCGCCGAATCCCTTCTTTGTGGCCATCTCCTTCCTAACTTTTGCCATCTTGGCGCGGAGAAGGCCGAGATACTTGTTAGTAGCCTTGTTGTATTTGGTCTTTGAATACTGTTCCTCAAGTTCCGTCAGTTTATTCTTTAGACCCTGATCCTCTGGCATCGATTCTGCACCTTTTTAGATCTGCAAATAATCTTTTTGAAGGGACTCTTTAAATAGACGCATGTTGACTGTTACCATGTTGATAAGAATGGCCAAGAAAGCGCACAAGAAGTCGCACACGAAAAAGGCATCAAAGAAAAGAAAAAGATAATGGTGGGTTTTGATTTTTAATTTTAGTTTTTTATTTAATTCTTCTAGTTTTACAGGTTTTCTGCTTGTTGAGTAAGCCTTTCAGATTCCAGGCATGTATTTCGAGAGCTGCTTCCTGAAATCCCTGTTGTTCTTGAACATATTCGCGAATTTCTTCATCTTGTTGAAATCGCTTAGGAGTTCTCTCACGTCCTTATCGGTTGTGCCGCTTCCCTTCGCTATTCGCGCTATCCTTCCCGATTCCCTTACAAGCTTCTCATCCTGACGCTCCGCCCTTGACATCGATCCTATTATCACTCCGTATTTCTTGAGCTTCGCCTCGCTGCTCTCCAATGCGTCCTTTGGAAGGTCCGAGAGACCCATCATGCTCATCATGTTCTTCATCGGGCCCATCTTGTTAAGGGCTTTGAGCTGCATGTAGAAGGTCTCGAAGTTTAGCTCCTCAGCCTGCATCTCCTCGGGCTTTATGTTCGCCTCCTTGACTGCTTCCTGCACAGTTGCAAGAAGTCCTTCGAGATCAGGTATGCCAAGAAGCCTGCCTACGAATTTCTTCGGGTTGTAGAGCTCCATAGAGTTGAGCTTCTCTCCGGTGCCTATGAACGCTATTCTGGTATTTACAGCGGACACCGCACTGAGCGCGCCTCCTCCCTTACCGGAGCCGTCCAGCCTCGTGACTATTACGCCGTTTATACCGATGGCGTTGTTGAACTGTGTCGCCTGCTTGCCGGCTATCTGCCCCATGTCAGCAGTAATCACAAGGAACTTCTCGTCGGGAGAGAACGCCTTGTTTATCTCCTTGAGCTCGTCTATGAGCTGCGCGTCGAGCGCACTCCTTCCGCTTGAGTCGCATATGATTATCTTCCTGTCCTTCAGCTTTGAAAGCCCCTCCCTGACTATCTTCGAGACGTTCTTCTCGCCTTTTATCCCGAAGAAGCTTGCATTCGCCTGCTTCGCAAGCGTCTCTAGCTGCTCGTATGCCGCAGGCCTTGTCACGTCGCAGCATATCAGTCCGACGCTGAATCCGCGGTCCTGGTAGAACTTTGCAAGCTTTGCAGTGGTGGTGGTCTTTCCGGAGCCGTACATCCCTGCCATCAGTATTTTCTTCGGCTTTAGGACAGGCTCATAGCTCTCTCCCATCAGCTTCACAAGATCCTCATAGACCATGTTGGTTATGTAGTCCTTTGGAGCGACTCCAGAAGGAAGCTTCTCCTTGAGCGCAGCGTCCTCTATCTTCTTCGTGAATGAGAATACCAGGTTCAACTCAACGTCAGCGGAGATGAGCGCCTTCTGCAGCTCCTTTGTAAACTCGCGTATAGTCTTCGCATCTATCACTGTAGCTCCGGTAAGCCTTGCGATCGCCTTCCTGAGCCCTTCACCGAGATCCATTAGAATACCTTGTATATTAAGAAGTGAGCCTCCCAATAAGCTTATTTATTAAGCGTTTTTATCTATATAAAGTTATGTTGGGCTCGTAGCTCAGCCTGGTTAGAGCGCTGGTCTTATAATGTAAAATCTCCTCTGAGGATTTTATCAAAAGAGAGCCAGATGTCGAGAGTTCAAATCTCTCCGGGCCCATCATTTCGGCTTCTTGGATGGAAAAGAACTTAAGTCTTAATAGGTGATACTAGAGCATGGATATAGAGATAACCAAACATGCTAGGGAACGTATGCATGTGTACAATGTTTCTGAAGAAACAGTTGTCGAAGCGATAATTAATCCAACAAGCACATTGCCAGGATATGGTAATAGAACAATCTATCAAAAGGTGCTTGATGGCCATATACTAAGAGTGATTGTAGAGGAAGGCAAAGGAATAAAAGGGAGAATCGTCATAACAGTATACAAGGCAAGAAGTGGAAGATATGAGATACAAATATGATGCAAAGACAGATGTCCTTATGATAGAGCTAGGCAAAGGCAAGCCAGATTTTGGAGAGCAGAGCGAGAATATCATAACCCATTACACTAAGAGAGGTCTTCCAGTCGAGATAGAGATACTTGATGCAAGCAAGACTGTGGCCAAGTTCATAGAGACTATGTTCAAAAAGAAAGGCATACAGATGGCAATCTCCTGAACCGCTATTTGCATACTCCTTCTCAGATTCCCGCAGTAGGGTTAACTCTCAGGGTTCATCACTTCTGATTCTTCAGGCTTGACATGTCAATAACGAACCTGTACTTGACGTCTCCCTTTCCTATCCTTTCGTAGGCCTCGTTTACCTTCTGTATCGGGATCTTTTCTATGTCGGCGACTATTCCCTTCCTTGCGCAGTAGTCGAGCATCTCCTGCGTTCCTTTTATCCCGTCAAGTCCGGATCCTGCAAGGACGCGGTGCCCGTGCACAAGAGAGAATGGCTCCACAGACAATGCCTCTGTAGGCAGGCCCACGATGACCAGTTTACCGTTGAGTTTTAACAGCGAGAGATAATCGTTCATGTCGTGCTTTCCAGACGCCGTGTCAAGAAGGAAATCTATGCTATCCAGATATTTCGTAGACTTCTTTCCCTTCGCCATTACCACCGCGTCTGCCGCGCCAAGCCTCAGTGCGTCCTTTGCCTTTGCTTCCGAAGTCGTGAAGACTATTACTTCTGCTCCAAGCGAGCTTGCTATCTTCACTGCAATGTGCCCAAGTCCTCCAAGGCCTATTATGCCTACCCTAGTGCTGGGTCCCACTTTCCAATACATTATCGGTGTGTAAGTAGTAGTTCCGGCGCAAAGCAGCGGGGCTGTGCCAGCGGGGGCAACCTTCGGATCTATCCTGAGAACGAAATGCTGGTCCGCAATTATATTGCTTGAGTAACCGCCGTAAGTGCTCCTGCCAGTGCGCGGATCCTTTGAATTGTAGGTCCAGATTGTCTTTCCTTTCATGCAGGCATACTCGAATCCGTTCCTGCATGCCTCGCAGTTGCCGCATGAACCGACCATGCATCCGACGCCTGCTCTCTCGCCCACCTTGAATTTCTTCACAGCAGTTCCAGTCTTTGCAACCTTTCCTATTATCTCGTGGCCGGGAACTATCGGATAAGTAGAATCTCTCCATTCAGATTTCACCTGGTGGACGTCGCTGTGGCAGATTCCGCAATATTCTATGTCTATGAGCACATCATTGGGTCCGAGCTCGCCTCTCTCGAAATCCATCGGCTTCAGTTCTCCCCTCGAATCGTATGCAGCATAACCAGTGGATTTTATCGTCTTTGAAGATTCACCCATGCAATCAAGTGTATTTTACCGCTCGGGGTTATATACGTTTCCTGATGCTGCGGAATGTGTAACTGAATCTACGAAAATTACGCGCTATTTATTTATCTTTGCAATGCGATTTCAAAACATGTGGCGATTCCAGTTCAACAGGAGCTTTGAGTTTGACCTTGAGCCGGTAGTGGTGAATGGGAAGAGCTATGCTGTTGATGCGGTGCTTACCGATGGAAGGACGGCCAGCGCCTCGCTCAAGGGCAATAGGATTATCATAAGGATACCGAAGTTTGCGCGCAACGCTGAGGCGGAGAGGCTATTCTTCAACCTCAAAGGCAGGATTGCGAAGTCATTGGAGCGCCATCCGGAGCGCTTCGAGAAGTATCAGCTTGCCTTTTCGCACGGCCAGGTTCTCTCGATCAACGGCAAGAGTTTCCCGATAGTCGTGGAGAATACTTTTGCCGGGATGGCTTCAGCACGGGTCTATGACGATAAAATAATAGTAAGGATCCCGACAGTGATGGAAGGCCTGGGCAAGGATTCGCTTACGACCAAGCTTGTCACAAAGGCCTTGCAAAGGACCTTTACGCCGCTGATGGAATCGCGTGTAAACGAGTGGAGGAGGTTTTATCCTGATACCTGGGTCACGCGCGTTACATTGAGAAACACAAGCTCGAGATGGGGAAGCTACTCGAAGGCGAGCGGGAATATTTCCTTGAGCGTACGCCTGCTCTTTGCGCCTCAGGAAATACTTGATTATGTAATCGTCCACGAGCTTGCACACGGAAAGCACCACAACCACGGCATAAGGTTTTGGTCGCTTGTGGAGAAGATCCTTCCCGATTACAAAACGAGAAGGAGATGGCTGAGGAAGCATGGCGACTCGTTAGGAAAGCCTGTTCCAACCGACGTAAATGCCTGATATTCACTGGAAGATGCCTGACTCTACTGCCACATATTTCAGGAACTTAGGGCCCATGCCCCCGTAGAAATCGGTCATGTGGAGGACTTCAAGCCAGCCCTGCGGTTCACCCAGTCTGATTCGCAGAGCCTGAAGATTGCTATCCATCACCACGGATGAAGAAGCATAGAAATTCACTCTGGGGTCGGCTTCCCTCCTTTCGCTTAGAGTGAAGATTTCTGCGTAAAGTTTCTTGTTCCTCCCGATGTCAAGGGAAGTCTCATCTAGGTAAGGCCTTGCCTTCCTGAACAGCTCTGAGACCTCCTGGCGTGTAAGCGATGAGGCAGACTGCGTGTTCATTCCCGTTATCGCCAGGGAGAAACGCTCTGCTGCTCCCTCCTTCAGGTACAACTCTCCAAACGTAACAGGGCTCCTTATGTCGAATCCTGCGAACACGTCATCGTTGACCGCGTGGAAGTACTCATGCGCCGCTGTTACCGCGACCTGCTCTTTCCAGTCCAAGGCAGTTATATCTATCTCCAATTCTATGCGGACGTGCGAAGGATTTCCTGTGGAGACTCCTGCCACGCTGAAATGGGTATTGCTGTGGCCCTCTTCCCTTACCCTGAGTACCATCAGCACGTCTTTCCACAATGGAATTAGGTCATTGCACGATCTGAGTGTGCTTTCTATTATAGGCACAGAATCAGCCAGCTCTGCAGGTGCGAGTATTGCGGCATGTCTTTCGCTGAACTCAATTATGTGAGTCCCCATCTTTTCATCCGGATCCACTTTTGCCGATGCATCGCGGAGTATGACGCCGATGTTGCGTGCACTCGCAAGATTTCTAATGGAATCCGGCAGATCCGGGATAGCAGTGCGCTGCATTGTGCCTCTCCTTTGCGTGTTCATATGACCATCAATGGATTGGATTCCATGCTATATATGGATTTTCTTTGGGGCAGAATCATATTCCCATTTTGTTGTTTTGAAATATACAGCCGCTGCTGCCAGGTGGCCGGGCCCTGCGCGAAGCAAATGGAGCCCAGCCGGAAGTACCTGACCGCATAGCTAACTCAGTGTAATGTCCTTGCGTTTAAGGCTACTTCAGCAGGAATGACGTGACTTCCTGCTTCGCGAATGGGCTTGCGATTGCCATCGGATTCTTCTTGATCCTGTGCCTGTGCGCTATCTTGAACGAGTTGTAGCAATCGACGCACATCAGCCTTCTTGAGACGAGTCCGCTCCTTACGTGCCTGTCCCTCTCCTGCACGTACAACGGAGGCAATATGCGCACCGCGTACCTTGGCAGGATCTTGTCGCAGGAGATGCAGCTGTTCTCCACAAGGAACTTCAGGCTCTCCGCCTCAGTTTCCTCCGGTTCATATGCACCCTCCGTGCCTAGGGCTATGCCCAGTTTATAAGACCCACCCTCTCGCTCCCCAGTTGCTTGTTTAGCCATCCCATCCCCACAAATCTGTCCTGCCTGCCCTTCCTCTCCTTCCTGTCTTGCAAAGTAGAATATGCCGTAACTGATATATAATAGTTGTGGTATCAGTATATCATTATTCGTACTTATTTCGTAAGGAACTTACGGTTTAGGCGCGATTACGTGGTATAATGCGTTATTTGGTTGCCATAGGTGGAAACGCCATAACGAGCGAGAGGTCCCTCGCACCGGTCGCCGGGGAGATAGGCAGGCTCTCGAGGCAGGGTAATGCTATTGTCCTCACGCACGGCAACGGTCCGCAAGTGGGAAAGCTGCTCGAGGAGGAGAAGGGAAACCTTGCGATACTCACAGCGCAGACCGAGGCTGAAGTCGGACTTGAGATGCAGAGAAGCCTTGAAAGGCGCGGCAGGGTGGCAAGGAGCACAATCATTATAACGAGGGTGGAAGTCAGCCCTTCTGATCCCGAATTCAGAAGGCCGACAAAACCAATAGGCGGCTTTCTCTCGGCAGGCCAGGCCGGAAGGGCGAGAAGGCAGGGCCACGATGTAAGGAAACTGGCCGGAGGATGCAGGATCGTTGTCCCTTCGCCCGCTCCGATGAAAGTGCTGGAGCTTGGCCTCATTTCGAGGATGCTATCACAGAAATACGTCGTCATTGCAGGGGGAGGCGGCGGAGTTGCTGTTGCGCACAGGAATGGAAAGACCGAATACCTCAACGCGGTGATAGACAAGGACAGGACCTCCGCCCTGATCGCTTCATGCATCAGAGCGGACAGATTCGTCATACTCACGAATATCGACGGCGCTTATACTGATTTCTCCGGTAAAAACAGAAAACTGATACGAAAAGCAACAGCATCGGAGATGGAGAGGCATGTCCGCAACAGCGAGTTCGAGGAGGGAAGCATGCTGCCCAAGGTAGAGGCATGCATAAGATTTGTCCGCGCCACGGGAAAGAGCGCAGTGATAGGGAACCTTGAGAAAGCGAGCGAAGTGCTCTCGGGAAATGGAGGAACCGTAATAACCAGATAGCCATTATATGTGCCACTATAGGGTAACTAAATGGGTATATCTTTTATGGATGTGCATGGAATAGATGGGTATCTTTACGCACGATTTTAGGTTCTTTGTTGGGTAACAGTACGGATAAGTAGTTGAAATGTTGAATTTTATCAGATTTTTAGGGAGTTCGTACCATGAATCTGACGGCTTTAAGCTATCAATCCTTATATACAAGTTATTTCTATACTATTGCAGGGGCAATGCAATCAATGCTGTTTTTTCATTCATATCCCACCCACATCCCCAATATATGAATGTTCTGCATCTGCCCCTTCTTTTTAACTACTTAGCATGAGCCCTGGTTGCTTGGTGCATCGCACCTTTTCAGAGGGCCTTGCGAGCCTCCTTGACTGTGCGAACCAGGACGCTTTGATCTGCATCTGTCTTTATTGCATCCTTTGCGAATTGCGTGCTGCTTGCAGCGTAACCCTTTTTCCTCAACGATTCTATTACTTTCAAAGGAGAGACAGATCCGATGCTTAGTGACTTTGTAATTGAAGGTATGGAATAGAGAAACGGAATGTCTGGCTCGGAATGAATCTTTTCAGTCATGGCTTTTGCGTCTGCCATGTCCTTGTTCTTTTGCTTTAACATCTTTGAAAGAATATCCTTGTCTTGAAGCTTGCCAAGCCACATCGGACCTGCAAGTTCTTGCATAGAGTTGCAGTTATTGCATCTGGAACTTATCTCAGGCACAATGCCCTTGCGGATCTCGAATGCATGGCAGGAGTTGCATGAAGCAACGCATCCTGATTCTTTCATTGAGTCTACCGCGTCTTTCGCGCTTCTCTGCAGCTTCACGAAGACGCGCATGTAGTGCATGTCCGATATCGAGAGCA
>CAYQOG010000022.1:8299-13546 GCA_964419095.1 Microcaldota archaeon | reverse complement strand
GCTAGGATTGACAGCTGTTGCCTGAGTGTCCGTAGGGAAGCCGGAGTAGCCGGAGAATGAATATCCAGAGACGGGCTCTGCCTGGAGGCAGATCACCTGTCCGGCAGGCACGGCCTGCAATGTGAGCGTGCCTGAGCCTGAAACCGTCTGCCCGCCAGGGACATATATCTCCGCGGTGGACGCCTGTCCCGCCGCAGGGCTTGGCGTCATTGTTACCGCATAGGTGGCTGATGTCACCACTGTCGTAGTACTTGAATATGAAGGCGTGAGAGGTGTGGGGCTGCTTGCCACGTAATCCGAGTTGCCGCTCGCATCGGCTGTGGCTATGAATCCGTAGTTGGCGCCGCATGAAGCCTGGTATTCGGTGTCGGTAGGGAAGCCCGCATATCCTGTGAAGGTGTATCCAGAGGCTGGCTCTGCCTCAAGGCAGACCACGTCTCCGGAGTTTATTCCAGTCAGGGTAAGCGCCCCCTGGCCTGAGACGGACTTGCCCGATGAATAGTCATAGAGCTGTGAGGCAGATGATTGCGCTCCTGAAGGGTCAGGAGACATTGTGACTGTGTATGTCGACGGTGTTGGAGCTGGAGGAGTTGGCGTCGGTGTTCCTGAGCCGGTACATACAGAGCAGGCCTGGTAAACAGGCTCTATGTTTGCAACGGTGTTATCGCCAGGGCCGGTGCACGTGAAGTGCCATGTCGGATTGAGCGTTGAGAGGGATGCGTATGCGTATGTGCATGCGGATTGTCCTGCGGAGTTAGGCTCAGCGGTCCACCAGAGGAACGAGTATCCAGGGAGTGTGGAAGGCGCCGATACAGTTATTCCGCTGCTCGAATCTATGTTGTAGACGGTCGTGCCTGCCGTAGGGGTTGTCGCTGCGCCAGGAGGGCTCGATGCATACATGTAGACGGCGAACGTGCCGCCTGATGTTGGGGTCGTCGCTGCGGTTGTAGTCGAAGAGTATGATGGCGCTGTCGGAGTGGTCGTGGTCGAGGAATATGAAGGCGCAGAGCCTCCCGAATATTGTGCGTATCCTGTTGCAGAAGATGAGACAACGAACCCGTAATCGGATCCGCATGCTCCGCCATAGAGTGTGTCAGGAGGGAAGCCCGCATACCCTGTGAAGGTGTATCCAGAGGCTGGCAGCGCGTGCAGGCAGATATCGCTGCCTGCGGCAAGGTTAGTGAATGCGAGTGTGCCTGCGCCAGTTACCGCGAAGTAGGTTCCAGGGATGTAGAGTTCCGCTGACGGAGACTGGCCGTTTGACGGCTGCGGGACCATTGTCACCGAATACTGAGGAGAGCTGGTTGAAGGGACAGTCGTGCTGCTGTAATAAGGATAAGGCGCTGTGGTAGTGGTTGAGTATGCCGCTGTCGTTGTTGTCGAGTAATAGCTTTGCGATGCTGCAGTTGTCGTCGAATATGAGGATCCCGAAGAGCTTCCCGAATAGTCGGCGTAACCTGTCACAGACGAAGTGACAACGAAACCGTAATTAGGTCCGCATGAGCCGCCGTATCCCTGATACTGGGTGTCGGTAGGGAAGCCCGCATACCCTGTGAAGGTGTATCCTGAGCCTGCCTCTGCCTGCAGGCAGACGATTGTGCCTGACTGCAGATTGGTGAATGAAAGTGCGCCTGAACCGGATACCGCATAATATGTTCCAGGTATGTAGAGCTCTGCCGTTGATGATTGCGCTCCTGAAGGGTTAGGCACCATTGTCACGGTGAGGTATCCTCCTGAGCCGCCCGTTCCTCCGCTTGAGGCAGTGGTTGTCGAGTAGTAAGGTGACGCCGTAGTGGTTGAATAGAAGCTCTGGAATGTCGATGTGGAATAGTAACTTTGCGGCGCGGCAGTGGTTGTCGAGTAATATGCGCCTGAAGATCCACCGGAATATTCTGCGTATATATTTACATTAGCGCCTTCAACTGTCACACCAGCGTCACCATAATTAGAACATGGTGAGATCGCTGACTCGCTGGGGCTATAACCTGTAAACGTATATCCCGAATTAGCCCACGCGTGCAGGCATACGACAGTTCCCGAAGTCAACCCGGATATGCAATCAGGATCTGAGCCAGTTACAGCCGGGTTAGGATATACATAGATGTTTGCGGCAGCGTTGTCTTGACCTGCAGATGGGCCCCCATACATGCACACCTGATACGTTGCCTGGTACACTACCTTGTTGCCCTGGTCTTGTGAATTAGAAGCTGCTGAGGAAAGAGTGGAACTCCCTGCAATTGCAACAAATGCCGCACATGCCGCCATTATTACGACGAGAAACCACGACTTTGATAGGAACTGTGCGGTTTTGCTTGAGCGCATATGGGTCTTCCTTTTGTGAATCTGGTTGTTGTCAAGATTTATAAACTTGACTAGAGCATCTGCATTTCCTCAATACATACCCAAACCCAAGAGCTTGCCAACCTTTATAAATAATTGCTTTGTATTAGTCAGCAAGATGCTTGATGGCCTTTGTAGACATTCTGATAAGCCAGCTCTTTGTCACCGGATTTGCGGGTCTTATCATAGCAAGCATGGCCGTGCGGTCCTATTTCCTGTACAAGAGGGGAAGGAAGCATTACAGGAGTCTCAAGGGAGCATCGATACCCCTCGCTGCGTTGGGATTCTATATTATAATAAGCGGCTTCTACGGGCAGTTCGTCTGGCCTCTGCCGGGCAGCTACAACATATTATTCTATGACATATTCACGCTTGCCGGAATTCTCTTCGTTTCATTTGCATTCGCGGTGCGCTCTGACATAGACACGCAGCCGATAGGGTTCTTCGCGCTGCTTCTGGGGCTTATGACGATATACTACGGCTATCAGGGATACCACCTCAGCCTCACGCAGATACCAGGAGTTCTCCTGACGCTTTACACCCTTTTCGGATTGACAGGCATAATGGCGTATCCGATGACCCTGCTGCTTGACAAGATCGATCTTGGCCACAAGATAAACGACGGCGTATGGCCGGTCTTTGCAGTCGCATTCCTCTTCATACTCATACTTGCAAGCTCCCTTGCATTAGGCCTTGCAATAGTCTCCGTGCCTACGCAGCTCGCAATGGCGCCTTGATTCTTTTTCCTCTAGAAAAAGCTACTTGGCCTTTTTGTAGGCGGCTTCGAATTCCTTCCTTGCGGTCTCCAGCAGTTTCGCTGCCTCGGCCTTGCTCTTCGCCTCCACCCTGCATTTTATCTTTGGAGTCGTATTCGATACCCTGAGGAGATACCATCCCTTGTCCGTCCTTACCTTTGTCCCTTCGAATGTGTCCACTTTCTGGCCGCTCAGCATCAGCGATTGTGTTATGGCATCCATTACCTTCTGCTTTGTCCTGTCGTCCGCATCGAATTCCTCGTACATGTTCTCGTAATGCGGGAGCGAGTCTACCAATTGAGAGAACTTCTTCCCGCTCCTTTTTACCAGCTCCGCCACCTTGAGCGCCGCGAAGAGCCCGTCCTCGGCGCCGTAAGTCTCCTGGAAGTAGATGTGCCCCGATATCTCCCCGCCGAACCTGCAATTCTTCAGTTTCATGTTTTCCTTTAGGTGCGAATGCCCGACTTTCGTCAGCACAGGCACTCCTTTCCTCGCCGCTATCTCGTCCTCGACCGCAGAGGAGCACGAGATTTCATACACGACTTTCTCCCCTGGTTTCAGGTACTCCTTGACCAGAAGCGCAAGTATGATGTCTCCGGCAATCATCTTTCCATTTTCAGTCACGAAGATCACGCGGTCGCCGTCGCCGTCGAATGCGACGCCGATGTCAAGCCCTTTCGACTTTACCATCTCTATTAGCGGGGCTATGCTCTCCCGGTTTGGCTCGGGAGACCTTAAGGAAAAGGTACCGTCAGGAGTGTCGTTTATAGGATAGACTTCTGCGCCCTTCTTCCTCAAGAGCCGGCTGCCGATTTCGGAATATGCGCCGCCTCCTGGATCTATTCCAATGGAAAGCCCGTCAAGCGATTCCACTTTCTTCTCAAGATGGTCCAGGTAATCGGCCATTATCTGCTTGCTCCTGTCCTCCATCGATCCCCCTTTCTGCTTCGTGAAAGAATTCTTCTTTACCATCTCCCTGAGTTCTTCGAGACCTGATCCCAGCCCTATCACAAGCGCATCATTCTTGCAGACCTTGAAGCCGTTCCATTCGGGAGGATTGTGGCTGGCCGTTACTGATATGCCGCCATCGAGCTTGTAGTGCGAAATTGCAAAGTATAGAAGAGGCGTCGGTATCATTCCGGCGTACACGACATTTGTGCCAGTGCTGCGCACGCCATTCACGAGCTTTTCCGTGAGACTGGTTCCGCTGATCCTGAGGTCCCTGCCCACTAGCACCTTCTTCCCTTTGCCCATGTATGAACCGAAAGCTTTTCCGATCCTCTTGGCAAACTCCTCGTTTATCTCGCTTGGGTATATTCCCCTTATGTCATAGGACCTGAAGACGCTGTTCTTTATTGTAAAGGTGTTGCTGCCGTTGCTCACGAAAATCCATTCCTCCGTACAACTATGCAAAAACAAGGTTTAAAACTGCTCGGGTCGAACTTCGGTGCCGCTGGCGCAATGCAATGGCAATGCTCAGCCCTTGTATACCAGCGCCATTATGCTGCCTATCAGGGCGAGGATGAATCCGATTATGAATCCGCCGCCGTTGAGCAGGCTTATGGGAGAGAAGAGGAGCGCTACGACGCCGAAGATCTTTACCCTGCCCGAGTTTGCAGGCGCACTGGTGAATGCGAGTATACCCGGCAATGAGCACTATTATGCCTGCGACTACGCCAATGTAGCCGTCTGTGCCTATCAGCTCGCCTATCGCTCCTGCCGCAGATGAACTGCTGACATTATGCCCGTTGACGGTGTATGCCCCGTTTGTGTTGGAGACTATGCTGCTTGTGAATGATCCTATCCCTACCGTAAGGACTCCGCCTCCGATCATGAAGAGACCGCCCAAGAGGCAGAGTATCAATGTTGCTGTAGGTTTCCTGCCATGGCCTCTTTTACCACTACAATAATAATATTTATAAGGCCTTTCACGTTAGGGGCAGGGAGCTGAGCGATACCCTTTTTTAACAGAGCCTCTCACATCTTAACGGTCGCAATGCTGGACGAGAAGGGCATCGCCTTTGTAAAAGGGATGATGTCCGATTACTATCGCGGGAATGTAGAGATACGGCCGGACAAGCCCGAGCAGCGCGAATTCGGGGTGGGCACTTTCGAGAGGAAGATCGCCTTCAGGCATCTCTCCTTCAGCGGT
>CAYQOG010000022.1:0-8289 GCA_964419095.1 Microcaldota archaeon | reverse complement strand
AAATACCTGATACGCGAGGCCCCTCCATATGTTTCCTATTCCTCTTCGTATTACAGGTTCCCGTCCGGAAGGCCGATGGAGCAGAAAGGGTGGCTCGGTGCAGAGCTGGTCTTCGACCTCGATTCCACTGACATGAATCTTCCATGCCAGAAAGGCCACGGAAGGGGATGGGTCTGCAGGAATTGCTTCAACTCCGTCAAAGCGGAAACGATGAAACTCGTCGAGGATTTCCTCATTCCGGACTTTGGCTTTTCGCAAAAGGAGATAAGCATAAACTTCTCGGGCAATCGCGGCTACCACGTCCACGTTAACGACAAGGCAACATTGTCACTTGACGGAAATGCAAGGAAGGAGATAACCGACTACATTTCTGGAATAGGCGTGGAGATGCAGGACTTCTTTCCGACGCTTGGCATGCGTGGCAAGTCCTTGAGCGGTCCGAAGCAGACGGACAGAGGCTGGGGCGGCAAGATGGCTAGGCACTTCCTTGCGATAGCAGACAAAGGCGTGGAGGCGATGATGGAATTAGGGATAGAGAAGCAGACCGCCAATGTCATCTTCAGGAAGAAGGCACTCATACAGATGGGCATAAACAGCGGCAACTGGGACATGGTCTACATAAAGAACAAGGCGGACTTCTGGAAAAAGATCATGGAGAATTTGACGATAAAGCAGAGCGACAGGATAGACAGGAACGTGACAAACGACACGTCGCACCTGATTAGGCTCCCGAACTCGCTGCACGGAGAAACCGGACTAATAGCAAAGACCGTGGGCGGGGTATCGGAGCTAGAGAAGTTCGACCCGATGAAGGATGCGATTGCATTCAGGAGGGGAGAATTGACGATATCCGCAAACACGAATTTCGAGATTTACATGAACGGATTGAAGTTTGGGCCTTACGGCGGGAACATAAAGGTGCCCATTTACGTCGGAGTTTACCTCTACCTAAAAGGCTATGCGAAGATACTGGAATTGCTGCAGAAGTAAATGTTTATATAGAAACAAAGAATATGGAGGTTGAATCCTATGGCACGCGTTGCGGAACCCAGACAGATGCTCTCCAGAACTGAGAGGGAAGACATGGCGAGGAAGCTCACCGTCAACGAGAGGGCCTTTCTTGACTATGTCCACATCGAGGGGGCACAGGGAAGAGAGGTAAGGTTAGATTTTGGCATCAACTCCACAATTGTATTGGATTTGCGGGCAGGGGAGCTTGTAAGGCTTGGGTTCACGGACACAGAAGGCATATTTGCAAAAGCGGCGGAGGCGGGGAGGCAGCTTGCCGCCAAAGGGCTTCTTTCTGATAGCGATGATGCTTTTGGGTTGACACTGAAAGGGAAGCTCGTCCTGGGAGCGTCGCACTCTCTTGAAGAGGAAAGGAGGCAGGAGCTCATACGGCTGCATTGGCAGAACCTATGATATTTTGCATTGCAGATCCTCTTGGCAGGCTCAGTATAACAACCATTAAAAAGGTATTGAAACATATACTACCATAAGGTGCAAGGATTCGTCTTTTGCTTTTGAAAGGATGACGGCACACAGTGATATTCATGGGAATCTACCAACATATAGACAGAACCTTCCAGGAGGAATACGCCCAGAGAAGCGAGATACTCAAGAGAAGGATCACTGAGTGGAGGAATGAGCCGGCGGTGGCGAGGATAGAGAGACCCACGAACATTGCCCGGGCAAGGAAGCTCGGATACAAAGCCAAAGAAGGAGTGGTTGTCGCACGGGTCAAGGTCGAGCGAGGGCTGAGGAAAAGGCAGAAGGTTCGCGGAGGAAGAAAGCCTTCGAAGAACGGAAGGTTCTTCGCGATGAGGAAGTCACTGCAGTCCATAGCAGAAGATAGGGCCGCAAGGAGGTTCTCCAACTGCGAAGTATTGAATTCTTATTACGTAGGAGAGGACGGATCCTACAAATTCTTCGAGGCCATCCTTCTCGACAAGTCGCATCCTGCGATAACCAGCGATCCCTACTATGCAGGCATAGTCAAAGCAAAGGGAAGGGCATACCGGGGACTTACAAGTTCTGGCCTCAAGCACAGGGGAATGCGCATGAAGGGATTCGGCACGATGCAGAATAGGCCGAGCGTAAGGTCTGCGCAGCGACACATACTCAGGGTTTGAGGTGCTTTCCTGTACAAGGCGGTGCTTAAAGTCCAGGTTGGAAAAGGCGCAACTGATTATCTCAGCGTGATTGACAATAAGTTAGATTACGAGAGAAGCAAGGTCAGGATAACGCGCTCCAAGGATTCCTTGACAATAAACGTCGAGGCCGAGGATCCGAGAGCGCTTCTTGCCTCTCTAAACGGCGCGCTGAAGCAGCTGCGTGTCGTCAGCAGCGTTGACACCGGTCTTTCTGAGATCTGATGAGAGCCTTTTTGCTCTTGCAAGTCTGACTGCCTTCTTTTGCGAATCGTTGAGTATTGCCTCTGAGAAATACGCAAGGTCCAGATTCCTTGCGCGTTCAAGGTTCCTCGCCTTTCTCAGGTCTGTTCCTGGAAATCTTGCTCCTGCCACATTAGTGCAATTGAAGTTCATCCCATCTGCCCCTATGTTGCAGAACCTTGCTCCCTGCGCCTTCGCGTAGGATAGGTCAGCACGAGTCATGTCGGAACCTGTGAAATCTACTTCCATTATGTTTGTATCCTTGCCCCTGAAGCTTGTTCTCCGGAGCATGCATCCATTGAATGTTGCAAGAAAGAGGTATGAATTGTGGAATTTCGTGCCGCTGTAGTCGCTTAGGGAGGAGTACATGAAATGCAGCATTTCATTACTGAGGTCCAGAGGCACCAGCTTGACCAGGCCTGCGCTCGTTTTTTCCTCTTTCTGCGCTCTGACGCGTTCGAACTTATGCTCATTCCCGTCAACGAACTTGCGTGACCTGAGTCTTTCCAGGATATGGGATTCTGTCACCCTAAGTATGCACATTGAGTCGTCATAGATTGGGGCGGTGATTGCAGGCACCGGTGCCGGAGGTCCCAGCATCGGCCGCGGCGGCGGCCCCCTTCTCATCAGCGTCCCGATAGTCATTACTTGTGCCCCTGGATGAATCTTCCTGCCGTCCTTTTTATCTCTTTCTACTGGCAATTCCACTGTGGATTATGCAGTAGTTAAGGCAAAAGTAAGGCTTATAAATATGTCCAGAGCATATTAGCTTGCTAACTACTCGTTATCTACAGGTAAGTCAAGGTAACAGTCCAGTCTGGTAGTCCATATGGTCAGCATGAGGAAAGGCTCTCTAGAATACTGGCCGCACAGGAGAGCTCAAAGGCAAATGCCAAGAGTGAGGTCTTGGCCTTCAGTAGCAGAGCCTGGATTCCTAGGATTTGTCGCAGTGAAAGCGGGAATGACTCACATCGCAATGACTGACGATTCTGAAAGCCCTGCAAAAGGAACAGAGATAATAAGGGCAGTCACGATTCTCGAGATGCCTAGAGTTTATCTCTACGGCGTGCGCGTCTACAAAACAGATTATCTTTACAACCAGCCTTTCTCCGAGGCATATGATGCCAATCTTGCAAAACGCGTAGGCATAAACGCGATAAAGAAGAACGACCTCAATGCATTGAAGGAGAAGGCGGGCGAATTCAACGACGTACGCGCGCTTCTTTTTGCAGACCTCGGAAACATCGGGCATGGAAACAAGAATGTAATGAGGTTCGAGGTTCCGGTCGGGGGAAAAGACAACACTGAAAGGTTTGCATTCCTCGAGAAGTGGATTGGCAAGGAGGTCAAGGCCGCGGATATGCTCAACGCCGGAGATTATATCGACGTAACTTCCATCTCGAAAGGCAAGGGATGGGCAGGGGTGATCAAGAGATTCGGCGTCGCAAGGAATGCCAGAAAGGCCACTGGCAAGATAAGACACGTCGGAGTGCTTGGCGCATGGCATCCTGCGAAGGTTCTTTTCACAGTGCCCCATGCAGGACACATGGGATATAACTTCAGGACGGAGATCAACAAGCGCATACTTAAGATGGGAACTGCCGCGGAAGTTGCCTCGGTAAATGTAAGCGGCGGATTCCCGAATTTCGGAATGGTGAAGAACGACTTCATAATAGTTGACGGCTCGGTGCCGGGACCTGCAAAGAGAATGATGAGGATAAGGAAGGCCAAGAGGGCGACGGAAAAGGTCAAGGTTCCTGCAGTGAGCTATGTCTCGGTCGCTTCTAAACAGGGTGCATGATCAATGGATGTAACTTTATACCATCTTGACGGAAAGGGCTCGGGAAGCGTAGTGCTGCCGAGCGTCTTCTCGGGAGAGTACAGGGCAGACTTGCTCAGAAGGGCGCTCCTTGCGGAGCAGAGCCTCAACTACCAGCCCCAAGCGCATTCAGTAATGGCAGGTATCGATACGACTGCGGTCTACATCGGAAGGTATGACGCTGCATGGAGGCGAGGGAGGCACATGGGCCAGGCAATACGACCAAGGCAGGCGCTCGGTGGCGGGGCACAGGGAGACGTAAGGAGAATCCCGTCCGCAACAAAGGGAAGGAGGGCGCACCCGCACAAGCTTGAGAGGAAGATAATTGAAAACATAAACAGGAAAGAATACATACGCGCACTCGAATCTGCGATCGCAGGATGCGCAAATTCGGAGATAGTAAAGATTAACCATTCATTCAAGGGACAGCTTCCCATAGTCATAGAAAATGCCGTGGAGAAGGTCGCGAAGACAAAGGACCTTACCAAGATACTTGACGCACTCGGACTCGAAGAGGAGCTCGAGAGATCGCATTCTCCGTCGAAGAAAAAGGGATTGAGGAGAAGCACAAGGCAGAGGAAGTTCAGGAAAAACATACTCATAGTAGTCACGGATTCAGAAAAGATAGAGAAGGCGGGGAGAAATATCGCGGGACTCGACGTATGCAGCGTCTCTTCGCTAACGATAGAGAAGCTCGCACCGGGATCCCATCCTAGGGTCACGATCTGGAGCGAGGCTGCTGTGAAGAGCATAGAGAAAGCTCTCTCGGAAACCAATGTAGGATTGAAGGCTTGATATTCATGAACGTGCTTATGTATCCAATCGCAACTGAAAAGGTCCTCGGGTCAGTGGATCGCGACAACATGATCGTCTATGTCGTGGACATGAGGGCGAACAAGACGCAGATAAAGGCGGAGTTCGAGAAGACCTTCGGAGTCAAGGTCGAGAAGATAAACACCTCGATCTCGATAAAGAACATCAAGAAGGCGTACATAAGAATAGGGAAGGAATCGAAGGCGAGCGACATCGCAAGGAAGCTGAAACTGGTATGAGTTGATATTCGATGGGAAAAAAAATACGAGTACAAAGGCGTGGAAAGGGAAGTCATTCCTTTACAAGGCCGCCAAACACATTCAAGGCTGACGTAAACTTCGGCAACCAGGTCAAGGAAGGGAAGGTTGTAGGAGAGGTAATCGGATTCATAGACGACCCTGGACATTCTGCGCCTCTGATGCGCGTCAAGTACGACGACCTTAAGGAGAACATACTCATAGCTCCGGAAGGGATCAAGGTAGGGGACAGGATACAGGAAGGAGCCTCTGCCGAAGTAGGTCTTGGAAGCATACTACCGCTCGGCAACATACCTGATGGTATGCTTATTTACAATATCGAGGTTGTTCCAGGAGACGGAGGCAAGATGGCAAGAGCATCAGGCAGTTATGCGACAGTGCTCGCACATTCGCAAGACAAAGTCAACGTTATGCTTCCTTCAAAGAAGTCAGTATATCTTCCTGCGGAATGCAGGGCTGAGATAGGCGCAGCGGCGGGCGGCGGAAAAGAGTCGCAGCCGATACTCAAGGCAGGGAAGCACCACTACATGATGCATGCGATCAACGGATACTGGCCTGGGCACAGAGGTGTCAAGTCCAATCCTGTTGACCACCCATTCGGAGGAAAGCAGCATCACAAGGGAGCTTCTTCAATGGTATCAAGGAATGCACCTCCTGGAGCAAAGGTGGGACACATAGCTGCAAGCAGAGTAGGAAGGAAAAAGAGAGGCTGATAATCATGGCTAGAGTATTCACGTATAGAGGAAAGCAACCAGAGGAGTTCAAGGAGATGAAGCTGGAGCAGTATCTTCCGCTCATAACCTCTAGGGAAAGGAGGGCGATAAAGCGAATGGGCATGCAGTACAAGGCGCTCGTCGCGGATATGGACGCGGCAAAGAGGGAAGGGAATATGGGCCCGATAAGGACGCGCGTAAGAGAGGCAGTCATACTTCCTCAGTGGCTGGGCATGCGCCTGGCAGTGCATAACGGAAAGGAGTACAAGGAATTCGAGATAAGGGTAGAGCATCTGGGCCACAGGATAGGGGAATACTCGTTTACTACAAAGCACGTGCAGCACTCTGCTCCTGGTATCAGGGCAACAAGAGGAAGCAAGTTCCTAGCGGTGAAATGATGAAATACTCGTTCAATCAAGAGAGGGAAGGC
The DNA here is from genome assembly GCA_964419095.1 of Microcaldota archaeon. Classification (GTDB taxonomy): domain Archaea; phylum Micrarchaeota; class Micrarchaeia; order Micrarchaeales; family CABMGC01; genus JAKAVK01. The sequence continues at coordinate 1,864 of CAYQOG010000022.1, read as the reverse complement.
ATTGTATTCGCGCAGCGCTACGACATGAACGTCAGTTTCAAGGACCTCGTGGCGGTATGCGACGCCGTGCGATACCTCAAGGTGAACAGGGCTCTCGACGTGATTGACGGAGTCATCTCAATGGAGATGCCGATACTCTACAAAAGGTTTTCAAAAGGCATGGGGGCAAGGCACGAGCTTGGAGGAAGGAAGGGCGCCTACCCGATAAAGGCCGCGAAGGAAGTGAGACTAGCGATAATAAACGCGATTGGCAACGCGAAGAACAGGGGCCTCGGCGGGGAGGACATGATAATCGTGCACTCGACTGCAAACAAAACCAGAATAGAGAGAAGGTATCCTTCAAAGGGAAGCATAAGCTGGGGCAGGGGAATGTACGGCAGAGGCGCGATAAACCACAGCGACATAGAATACGCAAAGCTTGAGATAGGAATTGGCAACGGCGATGAGAAAGGTATAACGGAGAATATGAAATACTTCATAAAGCAGAAGGAAGTAAAGGGTAATGTCAACAGGATAAAGAGCGCAAAGCCTGCGGCGCAAAAGCCGAAGGAGAAGAAGGCGCCCGTGAAGAAGGAAGAGAAGGCAAAAATACTGGCATGATTTGATGGTAGTAGAGAGAAAATTCATAGAGGACTTGATGGTCAAGTACAGGATATCAAAGTTCCTTGAGAAGGAACTGATGAGAGCAGGATTCTCCAGGGTAGAGATACAGAAGACTCCAGTGATAACGAGAATAACCACTTATGTAACGAATCCTGGAAGAGTCATCGGAAGGGGAGGGGAGACGATTGACGCGCTCACGGACCAGATGAAGAAGCGATTCAAGGTCGAGAACCCGCAGATAAGCGTTGCAGAGGTAAAGAACCAGAGGCTTGAGCCTAGGCTTGTCGGGAGATACATTGCGAACTCGCTTGAACGGGGAATGAACGCAAGGAGGATACTTCACTCGATGATTAAAGAGATAATGGGCAACGGGGCGCTTGGCGCCGAGATAGTCGCCACGGGAAAGCTCGCCGCAAAGGGCGCAAGGTCAAAGCAGATGAAAGTCAGGCTGGGCTACCTGCCAAAGGCTGGAAACGTGACCAAGCTGGTGGACGAGGCCAAGGTTACCTCGTACCCGAAGTATGGAGCGATAGGGATTCAGGTGAGGATAGTGCAGCCCGGAACGGTCTTCCCGCACAGGAAGGTCAAGAAGGTGGAGCTCCCGAAGAACATCGCCGCGGCACAGACCCAAATCTGACCCCCTATCTTTATATAGGAGGAAAGGCAAAATGCTATTGTGTTTGATACTATGAGAATTAAGGAACTCAGAGGCTTGTCAACAGAGGCGCTCAAGGCCAGGCTAGGGGAGCTGCGGCTTGAGGGCAGCATAGAGAGGAGGAAGATAGCCTCTACGGGAGTTGCAAGCAAGAAGGGCACCAAGATAAGGGAGACAAAAAGGACAATTGCACAGATACTTACACTGCTTAAGGAGAGAGGTGCTGCATCCTAATGCCTGAAATGTGTCCAAAGTGCGGTCTCCCAAAGGAGATCTGCGTCTGCGAAGTGCTTGACAGAGAGACAAACAGGAGGATAAAGATTTACAAGGAGAAGAAAAAGTTCAGGAAGTACATGACCGTCGTTTCAGGACTCTCCGGCGAGGAGATGGAGAGGACTGCGAAAGAGCTTAAAAGAGTCCTGGCCTGCGGCGGAACGTTCAAGAACGGAATAATTGAACTGCAGGGAGACCACAAGGATTCTGCAAAGAAGGCATTGCTCCATCTCGGATATCCGGAAGAGAGCATAGAGATGTCCTGACCGCTCCGGCGAGGCGGGAAGGAAGAAAAGAATAAACAGCTAGGTGACATTCATGGCCATTGAAAGA
>CAYQOG010000021.1:0-13637 GCA_964419095.1 Microcaldota archaeon | reverse complement strand
GCCATGCCAAGCTGCGTGGGCTTTACCGCAATTGATGCCTTGATGTTATCTCTCTTTATCCCGCCTATGAGCCTGAGGTAGACCTTTACCGCGGACTCTATCTCCGCGTCGTCCTTGAGATCCTCCCCTAGATAGTTTATCGAGGCACTTATGCCGTACTTGTTGAAGCGTCTGGCCATGGCTATGGCATCGCTTACCTTTGCGCCTGCAAGCCATCTGCCCGCTACAAGCCTCTCCATTACGCCTGACAATGACATTCTATCCCGCTAAGGGATGCTGCAAATAGCAATAAAAGGATGTCAGGCTGCGGCGCTCCCCACAGAAAATTAGCGTTACCTTTTCGCTTCCTGCTGCATCTTCTTAGAGTAGTGCGACTCGACGTACTTCTCTATGTGCTTCTTGAATTCCTTTGCAGCCTCGCTCGCCTTTACCGCCGCCACCTGCTTCCCGTCCTCGTAAATCAAGCATGAGGGATTCTCCCCGCTTCCAGGGAGCGATATGCCGAGGTTTGCCATCTTGCTCTCCCCCGGCCCGTTGACCACGCATCCCATAACCGCAACCTTCATTCCTTCCACTCCTATGACTCCTTCCTTCTTCCAGTCGTGCATCTTCTCGTGCAGATAACCTGTGAGGTCCTGCGCCATCTCCTGGAATACCGTCGAAGTGGTTCTTCCGCAACCAGGACAACTTGAAACGAGCGGGGAGAATTGCCTTATGTTGAGAGATTGCAGTATCTGCCTTGAAACAACAACTTCCTCTGTCCTGCTTGATCCCGGCGCGGGAGTCAATGATGTTCTTATGGTGTCCCCTATTCCCTTCGTAAGCAGTAATCCGAGTGCAGCAGCAGAAGCGGCTATTCCCTTGCTTCCTATCCCTGCCTCAGTGAGCCCAACATGAAGCGGCTGCTCTATTCTCGTCGAAAGGAGCTCGTATGCGCGCACCATCTGCGGCACCTCTGATATCTTTGTGCTGACGATTATCAGATTAGGCTCAAGGCCATATTCGATCGCCTTGTTGACCGACTGCACCGCGCTCTCCACCACAGCGTCGACCATAACATCCTCCGAATCTTTCGGAGTCTTGCTTCTGGTGTTGTCGTCCATGAGCTTCGTGAGTATTGTCTGGTCGAGTGAGCCCCAATTGACTCCTATGCGGACGGGTTTCCCGTAATCCTTTGCAACATCGATCATTGTCTTGAAGTTCTCGTCGTGCTTCTCGCCGAATCCCACGTTGCCCGGGTTTATCCTATACTTGTCTAGCGCTTCTGCGCACTCCGGAACCTCCCTGAGCAGCTGGTGCCCGTTGTAGTGGAAGTCTCCGATGAGCGGTATGTCATATCCGAGGTCGTCGAGAATCTTCCTTATCGGCTTCACGGCTCTTGCCATCTCCTTGTGCTGCACGGTAAATCGGACGAGTTCTGATCCTGCCTTGTGCAATTCAATTATCTGCGCCACCGTCCTGTTGATGTCTGCGGTATCTGTGTTGGTCATGCTCTGCACAGCGACAGGATGCTCTGAGCCGATGTACATATTCCTTATTCTCACTTGTAGGCTCTTCCTTCTCCCCGACCATGCCGAGGTCTTTGGTATCTCTATTCTCACTTTCTCACCTTCCCTTGCTAGGCACGGTCCGTGAGAGCTCGTAAGGGAGCGTGAAACGCATGTTCTCCCTTATCAGTTCGAGGTTCTCCACGGTTGCGCCTTTAGACTTGAAATATGATGCCATCTCCTGGACCACATGCTCAGGAGCGCTGGCCCCTGCGGTTATGCCTACTATTTTCTTGTTAGCGAACCATTCGGGCTTCAATTCATCAACCGTGTCGACAAGATAAGCATCAACCCCAAGGGACTTTGCCGTGTCGACCAGCCTGTTCGAATTGGATGAATTCTTGCTTCCCACCACGATTATTACATCGCACTGCTTTACCGCCTGCTTTATCGCGTTCTGCCTATTGGTCGTGGCATAGCAGATATCATCTGATGGAGGGGCCTTTATCTCGGGGAACTTTGCCTTCAAGGCAGAGATGACGGCCTTGCACTCGTCCACTGATAATGTTGTCTGCGTCAAGTATACTAAATTCTCCGGATTCTTAACATTCATGTGGACGACTTCCTCCGGAGTCTCTATTATTTGTGTTATATCCGGCCTTATACCCATCACTCCTATCGCCTCAGGGTGGCCCCTGTGCCCTATGTATACGATTTCCTTCCCCTCCCTGGCGAAACGCTCCATCTCAATATGAATCTTTGTTACAAGAGGACATGTGGCATCTATTGTGGATAGTCTCCTCGCCTTCGCATCCTGCCTTACCTGCGGTGCTATTCCGTGAGCAGAGAAGACGCAGACGCTGCCTTCAGGTATTTCTGAAACCTCTTCCACGAATACCGCTCCCTTTGTCCTGAGCTCGTCGCAGACTATCTTGTTGTGGACAATCTCGTGCTTCACATAGACAGGAGCGCCAAAGACCCTGAGCGCCTCCTCTACGGTGTTTATCGCCCTGTCTACTCCTGCGCAGAATCCCCTTGGGCCTATAAGTATGACTCTTTCTACCATTATTCTCCCATTACCTGTACCACTACCTTCCTCTTCCTCTTTATCAGGTCGAAGTCGAGCAGCACTACATCCTGATCCTCATCTAGCATCATTTTGCCATCTTTCAATGGCACTGTTATGCTGGGCCCCATCAACGCCGACCGTATATGGCTCTTGCCGTTGTCATCGTTGCCCACCCCGTTCAAATCCCCAGTAGAAGTATGATGTGCATAGTCTATGTTCGAAGGCGCGACCAGCTCAAGGGTCTGCCTCATCTGCTCAACGTTCCTGGGCTCATGCTTCATGGTGCTTATGGAAGCGGTGGAGCAACCCACGAAGATAGTCACTATGCCGTTCTTTATCTGGCTCTTCCCTATGCTCTTGTCCACATCCTTGGTTATGTCCTGGATGTAGAGGTCCTCAACATCCTTGTCTACGTAGAACTCATCGGTCTTGACCGTCATGCTGATCACAATTAAACGAATTACTCGCCCATTACCTGGACGACTACCTTCTTCCTGTTCTGCACGCCGTCGAAGTCCATAAGGATGATCTCCTGCCATTTGCCTACGACCAGCCTATTGTCCCTGAATGGCACGGTTATGCTTGGGCCTACCAAAACCGGCCTTGCATCCTGCCTCTCCTCCCCGTCCTCCTTCCTCCCCTTCTTCGCTTCCTTAGTAGCAATCCTCTCAAAGGCATCCTTCATGTCCTTTATGGACCCATCCTCGAACTCCATAGTCGTTATGCAGACATTGGGATCCATGCTGTGTATTGTGACAATCCCATTCTGAATCTTCGAGTCGATTATGCTGTGCTCGACAGGCCTGGTTATGTCTATCAGGCCCAGTCCGTGTTTATCTTTCTTGAACTCAAGTTCTATCGTTTCTATTTCCATCTTAACACTTCGCCTGAGATGAAGATGAGTTCCATGCTTTTTAAGGGTGGCATTGCTATACGTCAGGAGCCGATGTCACCCCAAGTGATTGTCGTCAATTCCAGATGGCCTCATCTGATATTGACGTATGCCCTTACGTTAATCGTGTGGATTGCCGTGCCTATGGAAAGCCTTTTTAATGGAAAAAGGATGCAATAGATATGAATAACATGGGCATACGCACCGCTGACTGCAACCAGAGACCCATGCACACTGACCCAATGGGCGTCAGGATGGAGAGCCCTGTCAAATACAGCGCTGTAGCGCCTGGAAAGTTGAATATCACGCTCAGCATAGGCACAAGGCAGGAGGACGGCTACCATGCCCTTGAGAGCGTCATGCAGGCAGTCGAAGGTAGAGGGGTCTCAGACCCTATGCGCCTTCATGTCCTTGGCAGGCGAGGAGAGGGCACAGGCATAACCGTAAATTACGAAGGAGACACTATTGCGACAGCCGCACTAAGGGGTCTTGAGAGAGAAGTGGGCAAACTCCCGGCCATAATAGAGATAGACAAGGCGATACCCATGGCGGCAGGCCTGGGAGGGGGGAGCTCAAACGCAGCTACCGCATTGAGACTTGCGAATGTCGCATTTGACCTCGGGTACACTGTCCCGCAGCTCGCATTCCTTGCAAGCGAGGTTGGAAACGATATACCCTTCCTTGTATACGGAGGCAGGGGCAGCGTCTCGATGAACGGGAAGGATGTGAGCTCCATAATGGCTGACAGGTCGTTTCGTCCCGCCGGACTTTCATATGTGATAGCGGTTAACGACCATGTGGAGCTTGATACGAGGACCATGTACTCGCTGCTTGATTCTGCAAGGTCCTCATACGGCATCACCACCGCTGAGCAGAATGACTTTGCGGATCTTGCCTTCAAGTTCAGCCCTGTTTCGAAGGTTCTTCTTGGAGTAATGAGGCATGAAGGCGCATCAATAGAGAGCGGCGTGACCGGAAAGGGGCCTACCGTATTTGCATCATACGCAAGCTTCGAAGAGGCAAGCGAGGTAAAGCGCGCTCTCCGTTCTATAAGGAGGGAAGGCGTAGAGGTCTACACTGCCGTTGCAAGCGAATCGTTCGCTCCGAAGGATCCTATTCCCTGACTGCAAGGCCGCTTCTTCTTGAGAGGATAGCCTCGGCCATTATCAGGTCATCGGGCATTGTGACCTTCCCGTTCCATGACGATAACTGGTATCCATGAACCTGGTACCCTGCTGCCTGGACCATCTGCGCATCGTCTGTCTGAGCGCTCTCGAATTCCATTGCATGCGCATTCCTGAGCACCTCAGCCCTGAAGATCTGCGGGGTGCTCGCAGCCATAAGCGTATTCCTGTCAACGGTCTCTTCAAAGAGAATATGCTCTTGGTCTCCCAGCACTCCGACTCTCCTGACTCTTTTTACTGTGTCGACAATAGGCGAGACTGGCACGGCGCCATCCGCACCTTCCCTCACCATCGCTATTCCACGCTCTATGTCCTTCGGAGTTATGCATGGCCTCGCCGCGTCGTGCACGGCTATGATCTCGCACTCTCCCAGAAGAGAAAGCCCGTTCTTTACGGAGAGGCGCCTCTCGGATCCGCCCACGCAGAGCCCTATCACCTTCGAACAGCTGCTGCCTACCATCCCGAGTGCCTGCTTTACGTTCCTCGGAGAGATCACCACCACTATCTCGTCCACTGATGGCGCTCTCTGGAATGCCTCGATGCTCCATGTGATGAGCGGTCTTCGGGCAACCAGCTTGAAGCATTTGTCTACTCTCGCAGCTCCTTCCTGCTGCATCCTCCTGCTCTCCCCTGCCGCGACTATTATCACCTTTGTCCTCATCCCACCGCCAGTCAAAAGCATCTAAACTCTTATTCTCCTTCCATTTGCCGTTCTCAGCGCTACCAATTCCCCAGCCTGCTCCCTTGCCCACCTGTCAGCCTTCAGTATCTGCTCCAGGCCGGGATCCTGGGTATGGTGGTATGCGCAATGCTCGTATACGACCTTTTCCGTAATGCTCGTCATCTCAGAGAAACCTATCTTCCTCTGCAGGAAAGCGCTTACTGCAACTTCATCGGCGCCATTCAGCACCGCAGGCGCAGTTCCTCCCTTCTTTCCAGCGAACTCTGCAAGCGCCAGGGAAGGGAATCTTATGCTGTCCGGTTCCCTGAAATCAAAGCGCTCCGCCGACGCAAGGTCAAGCCTTGGCAGTCCTGTATCGTATCTCTCGGGAAAAGCCATGGCATATTGGATAGGGTATCTCATGTCATGCGGGCCTTGCTGCACCTTCATGCTTCCATCGCTGAGGACCACTCCCGAATGGACTATGCTCTGCGGGTGTATCACTATCTTCACCATATCCATGGGGACTCCGAATATCGCCGAGACCTCTATCCTCTCCATGCCCTTGTTCATCATTGTAGCAGATCTTATCGTTATCAGGCTGCCCATATCCCACGTGGGATGCCTGAGGGCCTGCTCCGGCGTCACCCTTTGCATAGACGCCAATTCAGTGTTCAAAAACGGGCCTCCGGATCCTGTAAGCATGAAATGCTCTATCTGATGCTTTGCGCCCCGCTGCATATCCCATATCACGCTGCGCACCTGTCCATTCGCTCTTATCTCCGGCTCAAGGCACTGCCACATCGCGCTTGGCTCGCTATCCATTGGCAATACTTCAACCCCGTGCTCTCTAGCCATGTCCATGACTAGCTTTCCTGCAGCGAGGAATGTCTCCTTGTTTGCGGTCTTGATCCTCTTTCCTTTCTCTATTGCATGAAGTGTAGGGGCCAGACCTGCAAATCCTGCAGTAGCTATGACAACTTCAGCTACCTCATCCTTTCCGCAGACCTCTATTCCGTTCCTCTCTCCTCCGAGGATTTCTGTTCTTGTTGTCCTTCCAGTGAGTCTGCCTCGAAGAGATTCTGCTTTTGCCTCGTCAACTACGACTGCGTACTTCGGATCATGCTCGAGTATCTGCCGCTCAAGAAGATCTATGCTGCTGTTGCAGACCAAGGCGACTACCTCGAAATCAAGCTTGCCTCTAAGCCTCTTTACCACATCAAGGGTCTGCGTGCCTATCGAACCGGTTGAACCGTGTATTGCAAGTCCTATTCTCCCTTCCATTTGATTCACAGCAGTTTTTCCAGTCAGAGATAGCCTTGACCGATCTCCCTTTTTAACCTTCTCTCCCTGCTTTGTTTTTGACGTATTGACTTGCATGCGGGTGACCCAGAGGAGAAAGGTATAAATACCTTGTTATTAATTATGTTACTGAAAATTAATAATTATTGTGTGATCGGATGGCGGGAAATAACAGGAACATGGGAATAGCCATCGGCGTAATTCTGGTAGTGGTAGTAGTTGCAGCGGTTGCCCTAAATCATGGCAGTGTCGCTACTGCAAGCACTACGGTTGCGGGAGGGTCGTCAGGTTTGAACGGCTCCAATTCGAGTGCGGCGCACAAGATGCGGGTTGTCGCTGCCGAGAACTTCTGGGGAAGCCTGGTTTCACAACTCTGCGGGATTCACTGCAACGTTACGAGCATAGTCACTGACCCGAATGCAGATCCCCATGAATACGAGGCAAGCTCTGCGGACGCAAGGGACATATCGAATGCAAGGTTCGTAGTAATCAATGGAGCGGGATACGACGACTGGGCAATAAAGCTGCTCTCTGCAAGCAACAGCCCTAACAGAACAGTATTGGATGTTGCAGAGAACCTTGGCGTGCCTAACGGATCCAATCCACATCTGTGGTACAGCCCAGCGTACGTCAATGCTACGGTAAGGAAGATGTACCTCGACCTAGTGCAGATGGACCCATCGAATGCTACTTACTACAAAGAGCAGTATCAGAATGTTACGGCCTCGCTCGCAGAGGTGGACGGCAGGATAAGCGAGATAAAGCGGCAATTCGGAGGCACCAGGGTTGCCGCAACCGAGGACATATTCGTCTACCTTGCAAACGCAAGCGGCCTTGATCTGATTTCACCCCCTGCGTTTATGCAGGCGGTTGCTGAGGGGAACGATCCTCCTGCCCAGAGCGTCTCCCAGTTCGAGAACCAGCTGGAGAGCGGAAACGTAAGCGTATTGGTATACAACGAGCAGACGGTGACTCCTCTCACCACCCAGATAAAGCAAATCGCGGCTGAGAACAATGTTACGATAGTCGGTGTCACTGAGACAATACAGCCGCCAGACGTCTCGTTTGAGACATGGATGAATGCCGAGCTCCTGGGTCTGCAGAATGCGCTCAATGCGAACACTCTCGGAAAATGATATAAGGATGACATGAATAGAGAAACCATGCGCTCCGGAACGCAAGGCGGTGTAGTCGTAGCAAGCGACCTTACGGTAGGCTACGATGACAAATTGGTATGGAAAGACGCCAACTTCACTGTCAAGCAAGGCGAGTTCGTTGCAGTAATAGGCCCAAACGGCGCGGGGAAGACGACCCTATTCCGGCTTCTGCTCGGGCTCCAGAAAGCCTCTTCCGGTACGATAAGCATATTCGATGCTCCGCCCAGGCGCGGCAACAGCAAGATAGGGTACGTGCCGCAGCGCCACAACATAGGCAACGATACGAATATAGAATGCATAGAGCTTATACGGCTCGCCCACTCCGGCAATCGGTTTGGTTTCAGTCTCTCTTCCAGGGAGGAGAAAAAGAAAGCCATGGATGTTCTTGAATCAGTTGGTGCCGCGGAGCTCGCGCACAAGGCGCTCTCAGAGCTTTCAGGGGGCGAGCTGCAAAGGATCTACCTTGCAGAGGCGCTGGTAAGCAATCCTGAAATGCTCCTGCTTGACGAGCCGCTTGCCAGCCTCGACATAAAGCGCACCAAGGACCTGGTCGAGCTTATGAGCAAGGTAGTGAAGTCAAGGAATGTCACCACGTTCCTTGTGGCCCACGACATAAATCCGCTGATACATTTCCTTGACAAGGTAATCTACATAGCAAACGGCAAGGTCGCAACGGGCACTGCAGCGGAAGTGCTCACATCAAAGCGCCTTACCGAGCTTTACGGCACCCCTGTCGAGGTTCTTCACGATTCAAAGGGACACATACTTGTACATACCCTATACGACCTGGAAGATTTCCACGAGGGCAAGAAGCATGGCGCCTAATATCGATATAATATCGGCCCTTCAGGGGATGCTCCAGTACCAGTTCATGCAGCACGCATTCGAGACCGGCACAATAATAGCGATAGTCGCAGGAATAATCGGCTATCTGGTTGTACTCAGGCGTACCTCATTCGCAGCACATGCATATGCAGAAATAGGATTTGCTGGAGCTGCAGGATCTGTGCTCCTTGGAATAAGCCCTCTCATCGGGCTTCTTTCCGGCTCGATAATAAGCGGATTCGGAATAGCGCTGCTTGGGAAGAGGGCAGCCCAGCGTGACGTGGAGATAGGCACCGTGCTCGCATTTGCGCTGGGACTCGGCCTCCTTTTCATAAGCCTCTACACTGGCTATGCAACCGAAGCATACTCGATTCTTTTCGGAGAAATACTTGGCATAAGCGTCATTAACGTGATCATAACTTTTGCAGTCAGCGCAATCATCCTCCTCGTGGCTGCGCTTGTATACAGGCCCATCCTCTTTGCATCACTCGACGAGGATGTGGCAGAGGCAAAGGGAATGAGGACCACGCTGCTTGGCGTGATCTTCATGGTCATACTCGCAGCTTCGGTGGCTATTGCAATCCAGGTAACTGGGGTGCTCCTTATCTTCGCGCTCATGGTGACTCCTGCCGCAACCGCAATGCGCCTGACGAAGAAGCCCGCGTATGCGATAGTCTTGTCTATCGCAATCGCGCTTGCAGCGACATGGTCCGGGCTTATAATAGCGTTCTACGAGCCATATCCTGTCAGCTTCTTCATAGTCAGCATAGTCTTCGGACTCTACCTTGTTGTGAGAGCAGCCAAAAGGAACAGATACTGAAATCCAAGAGGATCACTTCAATCGCAGGGCCATGTGCTCCATGTCTATGTAGCGCCTGCCCCTCTTCACCGCTCTAGGCGCTATTCCCCATCTCCTGAAGCCCGCCTTCCCATAGAGCCTCTTCCCGACCGTGTTCGTCGACATGACGGACAATTCAAGCATCTCGAACCTGCCCCTGCTCCTTTTTATTATCTCCCTCATCATCGCCTTGCCTATTCCTTTGCCCCGCATGTCACGGGTTACCCTCATGCCAAGTATGCCCACATGCGAGAGCTCCGAGTCAGGCACGTCCTTCTTCTTCGCAAAGCAGAATCCGAGGACACTGTCCCCATCAACGGCAACAAGGAAGGTCAGATGCCCGTTCTTTATATCGCCCATGATCCTCTTTGACCAGGCTGGCATGACCTTCGGCGAAGGCTTCTTCAGCCTGTTGACATCCGTGAAGTCCTCCTCATCGTAGCCTTCCATGTAGAGATCGAAGACCTGCTTCAGGTCGCCTTGTTTCACCGGTCTTATCTGCATAGTAACAAGAATATGTCCATTATCGAATATTTATTGATTTGCATAGCGCTTCGAGCCGCCTCTTTGTGGAGAAGTACCTGTGGCCGGATGCCTTCCTCAGCCTGTTCATTATGCCGAGCCCGATTCCCTTCTCGGGAAAAGATTCTACTACGGCAAAGTCTGCGCCAAGCTGGTCGAGCCGTATAAGCGCATCGAAAAGGTTCCTCGCTATCTCATCAAGGTCGTTCCTGCTCCCCAGCGCTATTGTCTGCCGCTTCTTCCCAATCAAGCGAGACGATTCCCTGGAGCCCACGAAGACGAAATTGGCTTTTATCCTTGAAACTGCGTCTCCAAGCGAAGCAGTGTTTCCTGTGTAAAGGAAAAGAGGGGTCATGGGCGCATAATGCCTGTACTTCATTCCCGGAGCAACGGCTCTCCTTGCCTCTGTCATGCCTTTTGCGACATTTGTAACCAAAGGTTTCCTGCCGAACGCCTTGGTTATCCTTTCCACCGGATAGGCTCCCGGCCTCTGAATCTGAAAACTTCTCAGATCGAGTATCGTTGACTCTATCCCTTTCCTTGTCGGGCCAGAGTCGATTATGAGATCGACCTTTCCGTCAAAATATTTCAACGCGTGCTTCGCATTGGTCGAAGAGGGCCTTTTGGAGATGTTTGCGCTTGGAGCCGCGATTGGGGTATTGCTCGCCCTTATCAGTTCCAGCGCGACCTTGTGGCCGGGCATCCTGATCGATACTTCTGTTCTGTTGAGTCCTGGTCTTGCATCTACCACAAAAGCCAGCGGCCCTGGCCAGAGCCTCTCAACGGTTTTGTAATACCTCTTAGTGAATATGCCGATTGAGGAAGCCATCCTCATGCTTGATACGTGTATCATGGATGGATTGTCGGACGGCCTGCCCTTTATCTTGTATATCCTCTTCAAAGCCCTTTTGTTGTAGGCATCTGCGCCTATCCCGTAGACTGTCTCAGTGGGAAAGACTACTATCCCCCCTCTCTTTATCACTCCTGCCGCAAGCCTTATCTTCTCCTTGTCTGGATTTGAGGGATCTATCCTTAGGACTCTTGTCTTCATCTAAACACTGCAGAAATCAGGCCGGCTTGCTCTCTTTCTTTCTGTCCTCGAATATCGCACTGCTTATCTCCCTTGCCGCTATGTCGGAAGGGTTTATTATTCGCGTTGCGACCTTGAGGCTCCTTATGTGCTTCGCGGCTTCCTCTGTAGGCGCCAGCGCTATTATCTTTGTGTCATGTGCAAGGTCCTTCGCCACAAGGAGCACGTAAATGGTCCTTGAACTGTCCTTTATGTCTATGATTATGCTTACTGCCTTGTCAAGGTTGAACTGCCTCATGTCCGTGTCAGATGTGGCATCCGCGACGAAGGTGGGGTAGCCGTTTGCCCTTAGGCTCTCGGCCTTTCCCTTGTCGGATGTTATCACTATGAACTTGTCTCCCCGTTCTTTCAGTTTCTCGGCGAGGAAAAGATTCGTGCTCTGGGTCCCTATAAGCACTATGTGCTTGTTGAACAAACGCTTGTCGAAGGCAGATACCCTGCCGGTCAGTACTTCTATTCTGCTATTCATGAATTCACCAGCTATCGCGGCTATGGCGCTAAGGAAGACACCCAAGCCTATCAATATCAGAGAAATAACAAATACCTTTGCAATGGGGGTGGCAGGAGTGATATCTCCGTAACCGACAGTTGCAAGCGTCACCACAGTGTAGTAGGTTGCATTTAGTACGGTATCCTTGGTCGTGTTGAACCCGTGGAAATTCCCGGCCTTGCCCAGGAAGTATGTCCCTGCTATTCCATAAATGAGTATTATTATCGCTGCAGATACGTATGCGATTACCCTAACTGTTGGCCTTTGCATTCATTTCCCACCTTGCTGTACCCTATCTTTCTCTTGACTGATTTATAACCTTATTGGGTGCGACGAGATTCACGCGTGCCTCCTGCCTTTCCCCGAGGTGGGCATCATGCCCCTCATCGCCTCCCTGTACCTGACTACCTTCCCCCAGAGCGACGATGTCCTCTTAATTATCGGACTCAGATTTCCGGCGAGCCCCCTGACTCCCGGATAATCTGCAAGAGCCTCAAGTATCATCTTATCCTCGCTTTTTGAGAGCGTGAAGTCTGCCGCTTCGGCATTCTCTACCATGTGCTCGCCGGTTGTTGCCTTAGGTATGGAAACCACTCCCGGATGTGAAATGATCCAGTTCAGGGCAACCTGGCTTGCGGTCTTGCCGTACTTTATCCCTATCCTGTCAAGAGTTGAGAGAAGCCCTTTGTATCTGTTCCCAAAGAGCCTTCCGCTTGCGAAAGGGCTGTACGATATGACCGTGGCCTTTACCTCGTTGCAGAATTCAAGCAGGCCATCCTCTATGTCCCTGGATATTATGCTGTACTCTACCTGGTTGGAGGCGATCTCATATCTCTTCATGGACTCTTCTGCCTCTGTCATCTCGTCTATCGAGAAGTTGCTGACTCCTATATATCTTATTTTGCCGTCATCGACCAGCTTCTCCATCGCCTCCATGGTTTCCTTTATCTCTATGTTCGTATTTGGCCAATGGAGCTGGTATAGGTCTATCTGCTTTATGCCCAACCTTTTCAGGCTTGCATCACATGCTTTTAAGACATCTGAATAGTGAAAATGGTCTGGCGAGACTTTAGTTGCAACGAAGACGTCTTCCATCCCCTTTATTGCCTTTCCGACAGTCTCCTCGGTGCCATACATCTCCGCAGTGTCAACGAAGCGCATTCCTGCCTCTATGCCTGCTCTTATTGCCCCGACTGCAACCTCATCCCTGCCTATTTTCCACGTTCCGATACCCAGTACCGGTATTTTTTCGCCAGTCTTTCCAAGAGTGCGCAGCTCCATCTGCTCACCTCCATATCCATTGTCCAATTGCTCTTTATTAATCCAATACAGTATGCCTCGGTTCCCTTAATACACACTTACGAGGTTAAATATACTTTAAATAGATATCCTACCAATGAATCCTCATGCAAGACAGGTATGACCACAAGGAGGCAGAGGAGCGGCTCAGGAGCCTCTGGGAGAAGGAAGCAACATACAAGTTCCACTCAAGCTCTGGCAAAAAGGTATACGCAATAGACACGCCCCCGCCAACCATTTCCGGTTACATAGGTATACACCACATATTCTCCTACTCGCAGGCAGATTTCATTGCACGGTACAAGCGCATGAGCGGATTCAGCGTGTTCTATCCAATGGGATACGATAACAACGGCCTCCCGACAGAGTTGCTTACAGAGAAAAACAACAACACCACTGCGGAGAAGGAGGGCCGCGAGAAATTCATAAAGCTGGTGGAGCATGAAACTGAGCAATACGAGAAGGCCTTCGGCAAGGTATGGAGGGGCATAGGCCTCTCGGTGGACTGGTCCCTGCTCTATACGACCATAAGCAAGGAAGTGCAGCGCATCTCACAGCTCTCGTTCATCGAGCTTAACAAGATAAACAGAGTATACAGAAAGGAAACCCCAACAATCTGGTGCACAAAGGAGAAGACGGCACTCTCGCAAATGGAATTGAAGGACAGGACACTCCAGTCAAAGTTTGTCGACATACGTTTTGCCGAAGGAATAATAATCGCGACGACAAGGCCGGAGATGCTTCCTGCCTGCGTGGCAGTATTCATCAATCCGGGCGATGGAAAGAACAAGCATCTTGTCGGGAAGAAGGTCAAAGTACCT
>CAYQOG010000020.1:0-15029 GCA_964419095.1 Microcaldota archaeon | reverse complement strand
AATAGCCTTCCTATCCTTTCCTGCGCAATTCCCTTTACAAGCTTCTCCTCGTACACTTTCACATCTCTATTGAGACTTCTCCCGTTGCGCTGTTTATGTTGGCCCTGTATGCGGCTACGCTCTCAGGCGCCCAGGGAGTGTTATCGCTTACCTTCCCCGTGTCAATGTTGTATGCGGCGCTGTGCCATGGGCAGATTAGCTCATTGCCGTCTATTGAACCGTCGTAGAGAGGGCCTCCCTCATGGGAGCACGTGCCGCCCATCACGTGTATCATGCCCTTGTGCAGGAAGACAGCGTACTTCTTGCCGTTTATGTCCGCTTCCACTGGCGAGTCCTCTTTCAGGTCCTTGGCGTTTATGCTAAGCTTGTATGATGCCATAAGCTCACGTACTGGATTAGGCAGGCAACACTAATAAAGTTTTGCAGAATAGAACCATATAGGCAAAGAATAAGAATGTTAAATATGCATATTTGGTTGCAAGAAGCCCAGTGATAAGATGCCAGACAGAAAAGAATTGGAAATCAGATCAATAAAGGAAAGGATAGTGCCAACACTGAGGGACAACGATGTCAGGAGAGCCGCAATCTTCGGGTCGTTTGCCACGGGTACGGCAAAGAAAGGCAGTGACGTGGACATCCTAGTCGAGTTCAGCAGACCTAAAGGGCTCGGATTTGTTAGTCTAAAACTTGCACTCGAGAAGAAGCTAAAAAGAAAGGTTGACCTGCTTACTTATGCCTCCATTGACCCATACATAAGGAAGAGGATACTTAAAGAAGCGGTGGAAATCCTGTGAATAAGGAAACCAGTGTTTTTCTTAAGCACATTCGCGACAGCATAGGTTACATAAACGAATATACAAAGGGGAAATCAGAGCAGGAGTTCCTTGATTCAGCAGTCACTCAGGATGCGGTAATGAGACGCTTGGCAGTCATAGGGGAAGCTGCCAAGAATATACCTCATTCGCTTAGGGAAAAGCATTCGGGTGTAGAATGGAAAGCCGTAGTTGGACTCAAGAACGTCTTGGTGCATGAGTACTTTGGCGTGGACATGAAGGTCATATGGCACATAGTAAAGGATGATATGCCAAAACTTAATGCCGAAATACTAAGAATGCTTAAGGAAACAGAATAATCAGTTTAAGCATCTTGAGACGTTAGCCGCCCTTCTTTCCCTTGAAGTGCCTCGAGTCTATCAGTATCATGTGGAAGTTGTTGTCGAACCCCAATGAAGACTTGAAGATTTCAGGGTCTAAGGTTATTGTGTTGTCCGAGTAAGGGTCATTGATGTAGAACGCATCCTTGTCGTATCCCTTGACGACCACCCAGTGCGGCGATGACTCCATGTAAGGGTTTATGGTCTTCGCGTCTATGAGCACTATTGGAATGTTGCTGCTTGAGAGGGCCTTCTTTATCCCGTTTATCGTTACCACGCTGTGATCCTCCTGTACATTCTGGGCCTCTGCCTTACCCTTTATCTCGTTGTACGAAGCTGTCAAGGTATCGAGGTTTATGTTCTCATATACAGCAAGCTTCCTGTCATAGCCCTCCTCCTTCATGTTGCTTACTATTGAAACGTCGGCTCCCCTCTTCGCGAGAGCGTATGCCAGTCCGTACTTAGATCCGTGCCATACGCTTCCATTGACAGCCTCCTGCCAGATGTCGTACTCGTGCTCCTTCTTGAACGGGAAGTTCTTGTTTATGAACTTGAGGACCATCATTGCGCATGCGGCGCTGCTTGTGAAGTCTTCTGTTTGAGGATAATGGGGTATGTCGAACATGACCTTTTCCTTTATCTTCGCCTTCTTCATCTTGGCGACCATCTTAGCGGCTCCGTGCGCCTTTGAAGGCCTTGAAGGCTTCCTTGCGCTCCTCTTTGCATGGGTTGACCTAGCCCTCTTCAAGTTCTTCTTGCCCTTATTGCCTGATTTCTTCGCCATGTGTTATCGCCCAAAAAAGATGTGCAGGGGAGGAGATTTGTTCAGTAAACTATTGAACTCCCGCAGGCCTAAGCCAGCGGATCTTGAGTCCGCCGCGTTTGACCAGGCTCCGCCACCCCTGCAACACCTATTAATTGTAAAGCATATCATTAAAAGGTTTAAACCCCTTAACATCGTAGTATATTCCTGTCCTTATATTTATAGGTTCTGTTTGTCTTAGCCTTTCAATATGTATATGTATCACTGGTTGTTTATAAACAAACCTGTTAATTTGTTCAATTGATTTTCATGGAAATAGAAAGAATTGACGATATAAGGTTCAAACTGAGGAAGGGACAGCAGGAAGGCATGACCACTGACGTGATAGGCTATGCTTCGGATAGTATACTTGACAAAATCAAGAAGGACCATACTCTTCAACAATCGATGAATGCTGCTACCCTTCCCGCCTTAGCAGGCAATATATTACTTATGCCAGATGCGCACGAAGGCTATGGCGTGGCTATTGGTACAGTATTCGGATCCGATGCCGAAAGCGGGATAATATCTCCTGGGTCTGTCGGATTTGATATAAATTGTTTGCACCCCCATACCAGGGTAATCGACCATAATGGTTTGGTGCATAAAATTGAAGATTTAGAGAAGTTACAGTCTAATCTGCTTTCCTATGATAAAGACAATAAGATTACAATAAGCGCTAAACCTATTTTATTCCTGAAAAAGACACACTATGGAAAGCTCATACAAATAATAGCAGACTGCGGCACAAGAATCCTCGTTACTGGGGACCATCCAGTAATGACACAGGAGGGCATGAAACTTGCAAAATATCTAACAAATAAGGATTATGTAGTTTATAACGGATTTCAGGGAGTTGAATATGTAAAACCACACAAACGGATCATCCTGAGTAGAAAGAATCTTTTGAATGTACTTTATTCGCTAGGCGTAAGAAATTCTACGAGAGGCAAGGCATTGGATAAAATAAAGGTAGTATTGAACAAACTCGAGTTAGATGAAGTAGATTCGCATCACCCAAAATTGCCTATTCTCATAAAACTCTTAGGGTATGTGATGGGGGATGGAACAATCCCTATTATAAAGAAGGGGACTAAGAGAACAATTTTCTATGGTAAAGAGGAAGACATGTTAGAAATTAAGGCAGATATAGAAGCACTAGGCCTTAAATGTATGATACAGCATAGGAAAAGAAATCACATATTGAAAGGGCAACACAAGACATATAACTTTGAAAGTGATGTTTATTCTGCCACTGTCTCATCCACCACATTTACAGCAATTCTTGTTGGCTTAGGAGCCCCAGCCGGTAACAAAACTTCAACACGTTATAGAGTTCCAGAGTGGCTTATGTTTTCTGAAGCTTGGCAGAAGCGGCTATTCCTAGCGGCTTATTTTGGTGCGGAATTGTCGACGCCGCGCACACCTAACAACCATAAATTTATGGAGCCGCACTTGAGATTTTGTAAACTTTCCGCCTTGAATGATAACGGCGTGATGTTTTTGCAGGATGTTAGTAACTTACTGAAGGATTTTGAGATTGATACCGACAATCCTTCTCTTTCTGAAGAGTACAGATATATGACTAAACAAGGCGAAAGCATAGCGTTTAACCTAAGAATCTTATCTAATGGTAGAAATCTGAGGAATCTGTTTGGCAAAGTAGGATTTGTATACAACAAAGGGAAAGAGAGAGTTGCACGTTTAGCTTTTTCATATCTGCTTTATCTGGAGAGGCTGAGAGTAGAGAGGGATTCAACCAAGGAAAGAGTCATAGAGTTGCATTCTGCAGGAGTTAGGACTAAGGCAATCGTCCAAATGCTATCTACAGAAAGTATAGGTAGCAGCTTCATAGAGCATACAATATGGGGAAGAAATGGGAAATCGAAGGCTCAAGATGCCTTGAAGTTTGATGACTTCGTATCACACTTTGAATTAGGTAAAAGTGGACTTGTTTATGATAAAATATCCAATATAAAAGAATTTGCATATAATGGCCCTGTTTATGACTTAACGATGGGTGACAAAAACCATAATTTCATAGCAGAAGGGATGATAGTATCCAACTGCGGAGTGCGTCTGATTAAAACAAACTTGACTGAGAAGGATGTCCGTCCGAGGATAACCCAGCTGTCTGACGCCCTTTTCAAGAACATACCGAGCGGAGTCGGGAGCAGGCTGAATCTGGGATTGACTGCAGGGGACCTCGGCAAGGTTGCACACGATGGAATAGGATATCTGATAAAGAAGGGTTTCGGGCTGCCTGAAGACATAGAGCATACCGAGGAGAATGGGCTAATGGAAGGCGCGGACTTCTCGAAGGTCAGCCAGATGGCTAAGTCTCGCGGCCTCAATGAACTCGGAACTCTGGGAGCAGGAAATCACTTTCTGGAAGTTCAGAAGGTCGGCAGGATCTATGACACTAAGGTGGCGAAGGCATACGGCCTCCACGAAGGGCAGATAGTCATAATGGTGCATACGGGGTCAAGGGGCTTCGGCCACCAGATCTGCAGCGACTACCTGAGGACTTTCGAGGAGTATAGGCTCCGCAAGAATATTTCGCTTGTAGACAAGGAGCTAAGTTATGCGAAGCTTGTCGATAAGGAGGCTGAGGATTACCTTGGCGCGATGAAGTGTGCCGTCAATTATGCCTTTACCAACCGCCAGATAATAACGAATTCGATACGCAGGAGCTTTGAGGAGACTTTCGGCAAGAGCCCTGATTCCTTGGGAATGGAGATGCTCTATGACGTTGCGCACAACATAGTGAAACTGGAGGAGCATGTTGTCGAAGGGAAAAGAATGAAGCTCTATGTGCACAGGAAAGGCGCCACGCGGGCTTTCCCTAAAGGAAGGCCCGAAGTACCTTCTAAATTCAGGGATGTCGGGCAGCCAGTGCTTATTCCGGGAAGCATGGGCACCGCAAGCTACGTGCTTGTGGGTAAGGAAGGCTCAATGAAGGAGACTCTTGGATCGGCATGCCACGGAGCCGGCAGGCTGATGTCGAGGCACCAGGCGCTCAGGGACATTCCCGCTGAGAAGACCTTCGAATCCCTCAGGGAGAAAAAGGTGGAGATAAGGATAAGGACAAGGAAGCTTGTCAGCGAGGAGGCAGAATGGACTTATAAGGACATAGACGAGGTTGTCAGGGTCGTTGAGAAGGCAGACATAGCTGCTCCTGTATCAAGGAATGTGCCGATAGCGGTAATCAAAGGCTGATCAGTTTCTGGTCGTTGTACTCCGCAAGAGTTTCCAGGAGCCCCGCATGCGGGAAGAGCTGGGGGAAGTTGCCTCTAGGCTCCTTTGTCTTCCTGTCCACATGCTCTCCGAAGAGGAGAAGTTCGTTTGAGCATGCTATTGTCTTCCTTATAGCAGTATCCGCTTTCCCTCTATCTCCGGTCCTCAGATAGACGCGCGCAAGCCAGGTGCTGCAGAGCGTGAATGGGTTCTGGGCCTCGCCCCAGAAGTCGCTCTTATATCTCATCACAAGGCCAGGTTCCGGCATAAGTTCCTGCTCGATCCTCCTAAGCGTTGAGAGGAACATGGGATCCTTTGCGTCGATGAAGCCATAGAGCGGCAGGGTCAGGAGCGCCGCATCGACCTCTTTTGATCCATAGTACTGCGTGAAGCTCTTCAGCTTAGTAGAGAATCCCTTCTTTAGTATCTGATTCCGCAATTTCTGCGCTGATTCCTTCCACTCCAATGCCTTTCTGTAGTAGCCAAGCGTATCTGCAATCCGGAATGCCCTGTCAAGTGCGACCCATTGCATCACCTTTGTATGGACAAAATGCCTCGGCGGGCTGCGCTTCTCCCATATATCCCTGCTCTTCCTCCCCAATGACCTCATGGTCCAGTCGGCCAAGGACCTGATAGCATGCCATTTCTCCATGGCATATGATTTGTCATGAGAGAGAGTTATGTAGACATGGAGTGCGTGCATCAATGCACCCTCTACGTCCAGCTGCACCTGGACCGATGCCGCATTTCCGACCCTGACAGGTCTCGAATCCAGGTGTCCGGCTAACCAGTCCAGCGTCTCCTCATGAGGCACAAGGCCGCCGTCTATCGCGTATAATGGATGGGCGAAACTCCCCTGTTGCATGTCGATCAAGGAGAGCATGAAGTCCAATGCCATCCTTGCCTTGGCAAAGTAAGCTATGCTGGCAAGTGCCTCGACAGCATAAGAGGTGTCGCGTATCCAGCAATACCTGTAGTCCCAGTTCCTCCCTTGGCCCACCATCTCAGGGAGCGAGGTTGACGGTGCCGCTATTATTGCGCCGGAGTGCCAGTATATCAAACCCAGTACAGTCAGTATTGATCTTTCGTATGCTGCTTTGTATTTCTTCGTCTTCTTTGCAAATTTTATCTGCTCACGCCAGTACCCGTTTGTCCGCGCAATCAGCTCAGATGGATCCTGGAGCATCTTCTTTTTGCCCATTGCGCCGCGTCTAGAGCCATTCGAATAGAACAGGGAGACTGTACCTTTTCCTGGTTGAATGCGCACCCTGCCTTGGCCGATCAGCTTGCATCTGCCTCTTATCCTTAACTCAACTCCTTCGCGAGAGGACGGGCTCATGAATAGAATCTTGTTGCCGTTGCTTTTTATTTTGGGGATATTCCTGCCGTATCCAAAAATAGGATTAATATCGGCTATGAACGGCACTTTTGAATCGTATGCCCTTATGATCCCACATATGCCTATCGGAAGCGTGTCGCGAATCTCAAGTTTTCCTTTCGCAGTAGAGAAAGTGTTCTTCACAGTAAGGGTGTCTTCCAGGTATTCGGTCTTCAGCCTATAGTCCGATTCAGGCTTGACCGAGAAGCTTCCCCCCTTTTTCTCGTCAAGGATTTCTGAAAAGATTGAGGGCGCGTCGAACCTTGGACATGGAAACCAGACTATGCTGCCTTGAGATTCTATGGCCGATGTGATTCCGTTCGAGAGGAACGCCCATTTTCTTCCCGATCCGGTCATCAGGCCACCTAAAGGCTTGTCGCCTCGATCGTCTCATTGGCCTTGTTCAGAAGCTGCATGCCCATAGGCATGTAGACCTTTGCGCATAGCGCAATCAGTATCTGCCTGCTTTCATCGAGTCTGCCGCTCCATGCAAGATGCCTTGCGAGGTAGTAGAATGCGTTGAGCTCGCCGCGCTCGAGCATGGGCTTGAGGAATCTCTCCGCATCCTTGGAATGCATTTCAACTGAATAGGCCATCTCCGCGTATGCATTCACAGGCGTTATGCCGTTCTTCTCCAGATTGCTCAGCGATATCGCCGCCTGCGCGATCTTCTTCATCTTCAGCTCCGCCATGAATTGCGTGTACATGTAGAGCCAGTCCCTGCTGTCCATCTCATTCTTTATTATGTAGATTGCAGAGAACATGTGCTCCTTGGCTTTCGATAGCAGACGCATGGAGTTGTTCGGGTTCCTGTTGAACTCGTCGTTCCTCTTGTCGGCGTTGGGATTCATGAACCCGCCCAGGGAATAGTTCACGCTGTAGTACGTGTAGTCGGAAAATGCACCGTATGCTCTTCCAATTCCATAAAGTATCAGCGGGTCCTCTGAGTCCTCCAGCGCTGCGAGTGCTGCCATGGACGATGCCCAGTCCCCATTGCTCCTTGCTGCCGTTGCGAGCTTGAGCACCTTCCTGGTCGCGCTGTCTACCTTGTGAACATCCTCTTCCGATGCGAACATCTCGCAGAAATGGCAGAATGAACCTGCAGGGCTTGTCGACATGACGGTTGAACCGCAGCTCGGGCACTGTATCTCCGAATACTGGATCTTGCCCAGTTTCTTCAGATACACGGAGCTGTTCATGATATCGTTGCCCATGGAAACTTTAAAACCTTACTACTCATTGAATTGTATTAGGGAATAGAGGTCAGACAGAAAGGAATATGCATTAACTTTGTTTTCTGAGTCTTTTAAGCATAGCTTTTATCTCAGACGTTCTTCCGCCGTAATTATCACGAATAAGATTCAATATGGTTTCTTCGGGGAATCTCTCCTGAAGTAGAGTTCTGACAGCATTTTCTCTAATCTCTTTAGATGTAGGTATCTTTTGCGTTGCTCTGCCAGCCATAGATATATCTTATCTTAATTAGTTTATATAATTTGTGCTTATAAGCATATTTAATGGCCTCGCATGCTAAATGGAAATTACTAAAAAGGAAAAGCGTATTCCTTTCAAAGTTCCTAGATGTATACGAAGATAAAGTTAAATTGCCTGACGGCAGCGTGATTAATGATTATACTTTAGTTAGGAAACCGGATTCTGTGATAATAGTTGCTATGACTAGGAAAAAAGAACTCATAGCTATTAAAGAATACAGGCATGCAGCAGATAGATTTTTAGTTGCCTTGCCGTCAGGCTATAAAAACCCGAACGAGTCAGCAGTCTCAGCAGCCAAACGTGAATTACTAGAAGAAACTGGTTATGGGGGCGGTAGGTTTAGATATATTGGGACTTTGTATGAAGACTCTGCTAAGGGTCTTAACAAGATATATGTTATAGGAGCCAAGGATACTTATTTACAGAGAGAACAAAGTTTAGAGAATAGTGAAACTATAAGCCAAGTTAAGCTTTTAACAGCGGGAAAGTTAAATAAACAGATAAATAGTAAACAATGGACAGGGGCTACCTCGTTAGCTGCGTTATTACTTTCGGATCACTTATCGTAAGGCTCTCTTTGCTTCTTCAACTTCTTCCCCAGTATTTATATTTAGGTATACCATGTTTTGTTCGATATAAGCTCTCAACTGACCTGTCAGAGCGAGTGGTCTTGTAATTCCACTATAACTTGTTGTCTCTTGAAAATCAAAACTTGTTACAGCGTCTCTATTCATTATAAAAAAGCTGGTGTCTATAAGGCCATGTTGATCCTTAGGTACATTTGGATTTGGTATGGTATTAGTTACTCTTCTATTTTCATCAATCTCTAAAAGAGTATGCCTATGCAGATTCGTGCCGTATGTTACAACTACTGTTGCTGGTGAACCGTGTGCTTCATGAAACTGTACAGCGCCAAGCATATTGAAGTTGATCCTAATCTCGTCAGTATTGCAGATGATAATTCTATCATTTTGTATTTGTAGGAGTGCATCCTGAACTGCCGAAGGTATTCCTGGACTAGTTTGTCTTGAAAATCTAAAATCGTAGGGTATGCGTGCGCTGTTAGCCCACGATTCTATCTCTTCTGCCCTATAATCCGTGGCGAACACCAATTCTTCCACTACTGAAGGATCCATTTGCTCTATGCTATAGCGTATTAGTTCTTTATCTGCTATTTTGAATAGGGGTTTTGGAATTTCGCCTCTTACTTGGGCAAGTCTAGTGCCTTTTCCACCGCAAAGCAATATTCCAGTGTAGTTTGCTTTAGACTCGTCTGGTTCATTTCTACTTACTGCCCTATTTGATTGACCAGAGACTAGCATCCTTATTGGCATAGTTACCTCTCAGACATTTTATTTTAGAACTGGATTTACTTAGAATGTATTTATGTTAATTTCATATATAAACGTTCCTTTGGGTCTGCTTGACATTTCACATATCTTTCCAGAATCAGAGTGTATAACTACTTCTTCTGGAGAACGAGGAAAAGATGCATGCGGTCGAAAGGCTCGAGGTCCATGGATGCGATGACTTTGAAGGAACCCGATATCTTTGCGATGAACTCCTTGAAGACCTGCTTCGGGTCCTTTGATACGTCGATGCTCTGCGACTTCACTGCGACGTATGCCGTGCCTTTCGGCTTGAGAAGCGCTGCATTCCTTATCAGTATGTCGGCCTGGTCAGGCGCCGCTATGTCCTGGTAGATCACGTCGACTTTTCCAGTGTCATCGGCATATGCCTCCACGTTCCTTGCATCCTGGAGCATCGGCAGTACGTTCTCGCGGGACTCGCAGACCTTTATGAAATCGCGCATGCTGCGCTCGGATATCTCAACCGCATAGACATTGCCCTCCTTTCCCACAATGTCGCTGACGTGGCTTGCCGTTGTGCCTGTAGCGGCGCCTAGATAGAGGACCTTGGATCCTCCCTTTATCTCCAATTCCTTGATCCCCTTGATTATCGCTGCACCAAGCTTGCTCCTGTACGGATTCCAGGTCCTGTATTCATCGCCATCCGACTCGACTAGATCCTCGTCGTAGACCTTGGTTCCCCTGACCATGTTGATTGTCGCGAGCTTGCCGTCAACCTTGAAGACTCCGTCGAAAAGCCTCTCCACTTTAACCATAATAACGTTTTAATATCCCAGCTCCTATTTATTAGCGTTTTCCATGGCGGCCCCGGATTCCATTGACAGGCTCATAGGCGACGTGCTGGCAGCAAGCAGGGAATCGGGCGGCCTCAACGACCTCCTGGTCAAGTCGGGCCAGAGGCTTCGCATCGCGTTCAACCTTGATGACGTTATTGCGAAGGAGACGATTTCAAGGGGTGCGCAGCCCACCCAGGCGGATGACGTGGTGCTCAACACCGGCAAGCCGTACGTCGACAACCGGCTCAGCGAATACTCCGCGTTGCCTGAACTCATTGGCTTCTACAAGATGGGATACAGGAGCTGCGAGATGCTGCCCATAACAGCCGATGGGCGCGGCCTTGGAATAATAACCCTGCTTTCCAAAGGTGAGGATGCGTTCAGCAAGCCCGTCCAGGATTCGCTTTCCATTCTCGGCAGCATCATAGGCACGGAGGCTTACATGAAGCTTGAGAAGGAGAAGAGCCTTAGCGTTGCTAGGTATTTCGATGCCGCTTTCAACAGCATACTCCCGCAGGCGCTGATGGACAGCACTGGAGCGATAATGAAGGCCAATAAGGGAATGCTGAATCTCGTCGACAGGCCTGCCAAGGATATGCAGGGCAAGAGCATGAAGGAGTTCTTCGAGCTGAAGGACGAGGACCTTGCGAGCCTGTCAAGGGGCAAGCCTGTGGAGGTGAAATGCAAATTGTATCCGGAGCGCGACTTCCTCATGACCTCGAGCAAGGTCAGCGAGAGGCTCATGCATGTATTGATACAGGATGAAACGGAATTGGCGGAACTGGAGGAGAAGGCGAGGCTCTTCGACTACGGCGAGGAGGTCTACCTGCTCGTGGGAAAGGACCTGAAGATCCTCTGGGCAAGCGGCAATGCCGACAAGATAATCAAGATAGACGCGAACGCTCTCTTCGGTGTCAAGCTGACCAACATGATAGTAAATTCGGCAGAGCTGGAAAGGCAGCTGGCGAATCTCGATGACAGGGGGTTCTCGAGACAGGTGACGCTGAATCTCGGAAATGACCTGTTCACGGATGCGAAGATCACCATACTGAGGAACGATGTGGGCTTCTCATGCGTCATAACCAATGACTATGAAAAGAAGATAGCCACTGCGAGGAGATTCGCAGAGGACTTCATACAGCTAACAAGCGACCTGATACTGAGAATCGATATGCTTGGCACAATCAGCGCCGTGAACAAGTCAACGGAGAAGCTGCTGGGCTACAAGAACGAGGAGCTTGTGGGAGTCCCGATATCCACGATCTGCGCGGAGGAGGAGAGCAGGACAAGGCTTAACGAGGCTCTTCCGCGCGCAAAGAAGAACAGCCTGGTGACGGGGATGTTCCTCAATTTGATCTCGAAGAACAAGTCCGACAGGATACCGATGGACACGAGCGTGCTCAGCCTCATCGACGATGCGGGAACGCAGATAGGGTACATGATATCGGGCAGAGAGCTCCTCTCGAGGATGAGGATGGAGGAGCTTGAGGATGCTGCCGAAGACGCAGAGAGGAGGCTTACTAAGGAGGCTGCCGAGAGCGATCTCAAGACCCAGTTCATATACAACATCTCCCATGACCTGAAGACTCCATTGACGAGCATTCAGGGATACTCGAAGCTCATGCTTGAGGGAGAGTTCGGAGCGGTAACAGACGAGCAGAGGGCCTCGCTGGAGACGATTTCGGCGGAAGTGGACAGGCTCAAGCAGCTCATACTCCAGATCCTCGACGTCGCAAAGCTGGAATCGAAGAAGATAAAGCTTGACACGCAGCACGTCAATTTCAAGGATATCATGGAAAACCCGAGCGTACGCGCGCTTGCGGAGCGCGCAAAGGCGCAGGGGCTTGACTTCGTAGTAAACATAGAGTACAACGTGCCTGAAGTCAACGCAGACCCGAACAGGCTCATACAGGTGTTCGTGAACCTCATAGACAACGCGCTCAAGTTCACCGAGCAGGGCGGCATAACCCTGCACGTGCTGAGGAGGGGAAAGAACATACGAGTTGAGGTCATCGACACTGGAATAGGCGTAAAGGAGGATGAGAAGGCAAAGCTCTTCAGGAAGTTCTACCAGGTATCGAGAAAGGACCTGACGATGCAGCCGAAAGCGGGAACAGGGCTGGGCCTCTCCATCGTAAAGGAGATAGTAAGCATGCATGGGGGCAGGGTGGGCATAGATTCAGAGCCTGGAAAGGGCAGCACATTCTGGTTCACCATTCCCCTTGAGAAGAAAAAGAAGAAGCAGCAGAAGGAGGAGCAACAGTCGGAGTAACACAACAGCATTGTGCAAAACAACAGCCTTGTCTATTACAATTGTGATCCAGCACAGCCTTTAAATATGAAAAAAGGCCATATTATATTGTGTTGGGTATGTCTTTTGCGAACAGAAAAGATCCAATAAGACCGGTGCAGATAGCGCACGCGTTGCGCGGAGGGAAGCATACCGGGCTTGCAAACGCGCTGAAGAGGATGGCCAGGCCCGCAGGGGCTGTCACAGCGGCAGTTTCGCTCAGTGTTGCGCTTGCGGGATGCGGAGGAGGAGGCGGCCCGCAGGAGGCGGCGAGGCAGCATGGGGGCCAGGCGCACAGGCATACGGTGACGACTACCGTTCCAACGACTGCCCCGACCACATCCACAACCCTGCCCGCTTACCAGTGCCCTACCGAACCGGTGCCGTCAACGGTATCGACGACGGGACAGGTCCTTGCCGCAGGATCCGCGACGCAGGGAAACGCGGTCTCGGCCTCACAGCCGGCGGCGGTCAACGCGGTCACTACGACGATGGAAGCAGGGGTGGCAAGCATAGGCAGGATGTGCGTGGACGGCGAATACAGCCAGGGCACGCTTGTCTCAGGGGACTTCAACAACTCGCTCCAGTTCAACAATGTGCTGCAGGTGGGGGGTTACTTCTACTATGTGCAGAATGTAGCGATATTCAATACTGCCAGTTTGACAGTAAGTTTTGAGAGCAGCATATGGGCGCTTGGCCAAGGCGCAACATCTACGGTAGGCCCCGCGGTGACACCCGTCGGTATGGCCAACTACCAGCTGGGCAGCCTCACGGGCAACGGACGCTTGCTCTCAAGCGGCCAGGTTCCTTTCTATGCTTATACCACTTCGACAAGCATATCTTACAGCATGAGCCCGAATAATCCGCTCAATATAGCCCTGATAACGCAGGTAGACGCCAGCGGCAACCTCGTCTTCGCCTACAAGATAGGGGCTCGGGGAACCGTGACATATGACAAGGTCGGCATAGGCATACCAGGCCAGGCGCTTTTCATAAACTCTGGCAACAATTATAACCAGAGCTACCTATGGGGAAACGGTGCTACACAGCTCGTCTTTGGAGGGAATGCAGGCCAGTACGATGCCGAGTACTCCGCATTCACGGCATCCACAGCCATATATTACATGAATTCGAGCGGGAGCATAGTGCCCTTTACCTCGGTGCAGCAGACAGGAGTGGCGCTCGGGACCGCAGAGGGCGATGTCAACCTCTCCTGGGCGGTTGCCAACAACGGCGTGGTGCAGATCTCGACCGGCATGCCGGACAGCTCCACTTACAGGATGGTTGTGAATCCTCCCCCATTTTCTAGCGAGCTTGGCTCAACTGGAGGTTCTTGATAGTAAGATCGAATCTGCTGCTCCTTGCTATGTGAATGTCGAGTATGCGGCCTGGGCCTGAGCTTCCCTGGCCTGGTCATTGCATATGCCGCATCTCTCGTAGTTTGCAGCGAAGCTTGCTGCAGCCTGCGCAGGTGTTGACCCTGATGCGGCACCGAATGCTCCTGTCTCTTGGAGCAGCGTCACCTGCGACTGCAGGTCAGCGGACGGGTTGCCCGTCACAAATGAGCCGTATGAGTATCCCGAAGGGTAGCCGAAGTTCGTTGTCCAGCACACCATCCCAGCGCATGCGCCGTTGCCCTCGTACTCCTCAACATTTATGCTCTGGAAGCTCTGGCCTCCGGTCTCCTGTGCAGCGTTGCCCATGATCCCCGCAGCCTCGAGGGGAGTTGCTCCAGCGCCTATCAGCGCGCTCCAGATTGACTGCGCGCTTGCGCTCGCACCGACCGCCTGAACTGCCGTGAAAGTAGGTATGACGTTAATAACGCATCCGGCGATGCCAGTAGCCCATAGCGTTGCACTTGGCTGGCTTGGATCGGTGTCCCATCCCCAGTCGGTGCATGCGGGCTGGCCCACAGGTATAGGCCCGCCGTTGAGCTCCCATCCTGAGAAGGTGTATCCTGAAGGTATGCTCGTGGTTACAGTTACGGTGCCGCTCTGCGGTATGCCGTACTCCGGCGTCCCCTCTGCTATAGGTCCCGTCGCCGCCCCGGGGTTCGAGCCATACATGTAAAGCGTGAATGCGGGCTCGTAGTCCGCCTGGCCGCTTACAGAGTTCGTTACCACGAAGCCGTAGTCGGAACCGCAGGCTCCTCCAGCAAGGGCGTCCGTAGGGAAGCCGGAGTAGCCGGAGAATGCGAAGCTTGATGCTGCCAGCGCGTGCAGGCAGACGTCAGTGCCTGCGGCAAGGTTAGTGAATGCGAGCTGGTCCGGTCCTGACACTGAGAAGACTGTTCCGGGGATGTAGAGTTCTGCCGATGGTGACTGCGATCCCGACGGGTTGGGGGTCATTGTGACCGAGTATATGGGTCCTGTGCTGGCAGCTACGGTTGTGGTCGAGGAATATGAGCTTCCTGAAGGAGGGAGGCTTCCTTCCGGAGGGGATATTGAGGTGTAAACGGCTTGGCCGTTCGCCGGACCGGAGACTACGAAACCGTAATTTCCGCCGCAAGAGCCGCTAGGATTGTCAGCT
>CAYQOG010000019.1:0-16359 GCA_964419095.1 Microcaldota archaeon | reverse complement strand
ATAGTTGCAGCTTCAATACTTGTCTTTTTCGCATTTATAGGATTTGATAATATAACAAACCTTGCAGAAGAAACTAAGAATCCGCAGAAATTAATTCCTAGAGGTCTTCTTATATCATTGCTAATATCAACAATAGTATATATTCTTGTAGGAATTTCGGTGGTCAGCCTTGTCCCGTGGCAAGAACTATCGACATCATCTGCACCACTTGCGCTTGCA
The DNA here is from genome assembly GCA_964419095.1 of Microcaldota archaeon. Taxonomy (GTDB): domain Archaea; phylum Micrarchaeota; class Micrarchaeia; order Micrarchaeales; family CABMGC01; genus JAKAVK01. The sequence goes on along the minus strand of CAYQOG010000019.1, from coordinate 16,140 downwards.
GCGTCTATTGCTTTTGGACAACCAGCATTCTTATTATTGGCCGTTGTCGCATTGCTCACAACATTCAATACTGCCCTTGTTCTCCTGATAGTAGGATCAAGGATAATTTATGGGATGTCTAAGGCAGGCGTTCTTCCAAGTGTATTTGGAAGGTTAAATAAATCAAGTGCGCCATATGCAGCATCAGTCCTAGTTCTACTAGTTTCATTAGCATTTTTGTCACTCGGTAGTATAGGGATTGTGGCTAAAGTGACAAGTTTTGGTTCTTTGTTGGTCTTTGCGGTAATAAACATATCTTTGCTGCACCTGAGAAGAACTGCACCGCATTTGAAAAGACCGTTTAAAGCACCATTGAGTGTGGGATGGATATCCATAACAGCAGTTCTGGGAGTAGTGTCATGTCTTGCTCTACTTTCACAATTTGATATAGTAAGTGCTGTACTTGGACTGGCTTTGCCAATTTCCGGAGTAATTATCTATTCATTTACTGATAAAAAGAATTTGCTAAAGATTGATAAAGACCTGCACCAGGCTCACGAATAGACTCTTTAACCTTTGACAAGGTTAAAGGGCAGGTGTCGGCCCTAAGGCAAGCAGACCGGCCAGGGCGCCTTCTTCTTGATGAAGGCCCTCACGGAATTAAGTAATAATGTGCTAAAGCTCTTGATTATGAGATTCGTAGTGAGCATATGGGCCATAAGAATCGGCTGATTCTGACAGAAAAACTTTATATTCTTTTATTCTGAGATATGTTTGGCACATATAATGACGACCTTGCGATTAGCCCAAACTCATGAAGGTAAACTGGCGGCATTTAAACCTTTGGAGAGAACGTCGGCAGACGGCAGGGTGCTTTCTTTCCATACAATCCTTGACGCGTATAACATAACGTCACCTTTCAATGGAGTTATAGCCGCAAGAGTGGAGAAAAGAGATACCGAACTCTCAACGGTGATGTTTTTTAGGTCATCTGACCTAAAGCTCGATTTAAATGCGCCTCGTTTTAACCGCCATCAGGATCCGTTCTATTCCTATCACAACGGTGAACTTGTGTTTGGCGGAGTCAATATCCTTTCATACCAAAACGGAAATTCTATATTCCGCACGGAATTTTACAGAGGAGAGGATATTTACCATCTATCACACTTTGCGTCAGGTCCAATCGGTGAAAAGGACATTAGGCTTGTGCAATTAGACGGGTCAATTGGCGTTCTGAGAAGGCCGCGGGGCGGCAGATACGGGCCTGGAAGAGTGCTATATCAGGAAATAGATAGCTTGGACGGTCTACCAGAGCTCTTGAAGACGCTTTCAGGCAGAGAGCTTGCAATGCCATATGATGGTGGCTGGGCAGGAGCAAACCAGCTTTTTAACTTAGGTGGAAACATAGGAGTTTTAGGCCATATTGCAAGAAGGGAGGAATCTACGCAAAACCTCGACTACAAAGCCATGGCATTTTCATTTGACTCGGAAACCTGCAGTATTACCATGCCATTAAAGGTCATAGCAAACGTTAGCCACTTCCCGACATGGAAGCCTCCAAAAACTCAACGTCATGATAAAGTGGTATTTCCAGGGGGGCTGGTACGTCTTCCGGGCGGTAAGGCGGACCTTTATGCAGGAATACGCGATACGTACGCTGCACATGCACCTATTGCAGACCCTTTCGTCTAGTGCTCGTGGGCTATTTCTCTACCGTGGGGGTAATCCCTTAACTAGGGCGTAAGAAAATATCCTGAGAGACGGCCAGGGCGTATACTTGTCAAAACTGAGCACTTCGTTTTTGAGGATTTTCGGAACCTAGGTTCCTGTGTTGTGAGCAAGGAAGACTGCCTGAAGTGAAGGATCCTCGCTTAGTGCGGTGTCATTTTCCTGGACGCCCCAGCTGTAGGCATAGTCGAATGCAGGGCTTGGAAGATATTCCGCCCACGTAGAAAGTATTATGCGCTCCTCAGAAGCATTGGGTAAAGTATAGCTGGAGTATCCGCCTCCGCCAAATGTCTGATAGACCGGAATGAGCTGGTTCCGGGGTATGCCCTCTACCTCTGCTTCTCTAACGGCAGCACCTATGACAGTGTAATTGTAGCCACTCGCGAACCGCGTGTCCTCGCTTGGCGGCCTGATCGGATACGAGTCTAGGCCGAAAAGGTCGATGTCCGTATTGGACGCGTTGAGAATGTATGACGGATTGAAAGGTGAAGCATTGTTATACAGTATGATGAATGTCTTTGCGCCAGGATCGACGTGGTGTATATAATCCGACTCAGCCTTGAGGTTCGAGGCTTTCACCGAAGGTAGGGGATCGTCAGCCAGATAGAAGCCATACACTTTTCTGTTGCCTATAGCCTGATCGACCTCGTTCTCAAAAGTGGCATTGACGCCTCCTGTAGCTCCAAGGTAGACCAGTCCCAGCACCCCGCTTGGAAGCGAATTTGCTTCGGAGGCGCTCGATATATCTGCCAGGTTGAAGCCATCTGAACCTGGCTCATAAGTGCTCCCTTCGAAATTTGAATTTGGTGTATAATGGAGCTTGGTCACTGGGCCAGTAGCATTTCCCCGAGGTACAGTCATTGTTGCGGCTGTGGTTGTAGGTGCCGGGGTTGGTGTGGTGGTCGTTGCAACCGTAATTGTAGGAGCCGTTGATGAAGATAAATAGACGTAGGCGACTGCACCTATGATTACCACCAATGCGATCGGTATGAGGTAGTTAACCATATATTATTTTTAAATATAAATGTTTATATATATCTTCAAAACTATAGCACCTTTTTGGATCTGAATCTCTAGTATTCATTGTACTTCTTGTTAGATCCGCGCACCTTTTCGGCAGGATACTTCAATGCGGACTTCTTCATCTTCTGGCGCAACGCGTCGGAAAGATCTATGTTGCTTCTCTCTGCGAACATAAGCACGGCCCAGAAGACGTCTGCCAGCTCGTCCTGCACATCAGCTCTCTTCTTCCCATTCATTATCTCTTCCATCTGCTTCTCCGACTTGTATACAAAAGGCTCAAGGAGCTCTGCGGCCTCAAGGGAGATGTTCACTGCCATGTCCTTGGGGTTATGGAACTGGTCCCAGTCCCTCTCCACGTTGAACTTGTGCACTTCTTCCTTTAGCTCCTCTATTGTCACTTTCTTGTCCATAATAAGCACCAATTAGGATTGCCTTTTAGCATTTATATAGAGGTATATGCACCAGAGAGCACACATGGAAAGATTTAAATACGTTGACAAGCATATCATAATCGCGTTAGCAGCTTACAAGTCTAATCTACGTCTTTCAAGACAGATTCTGACGTCAAAAGTTTGAACTATTAATGCTAAAAACATGGTGAAAATATGGCCGAAAAACCGCACTTGAACCTGATATTCATAGGGCACATAGACCACGGAAAGTCAACAACCGTAGGGAGGCTTCTCTACGAGACCAAGGCAGTCAGCGAGCAGGACATGAAGAAGCTCAAGGAGGAAGTTGTGAAATACAACAGGCCTACCTTCGAGTTCGCATTCGTAATGGACCAGCTCAAGGAGGAAAGGGAGCGCGGTATCACGATAGACATCATGCACAGGGACTTCCAAACGCCTAAGTACTACTTCACGATCATAGACGCACCTGGACACAGGGACTTCGTCAAGAACATGATCACGGGAGCGAGCCAGGCAGACGCGGCAGTGCTCGTAGTCTCATGCCCTGATGGAATACAGTCACAGACAAGGGAGCATGCATACCTTGCAAAGGTGCTCGGTATCTCGCAGCTCATGGTCGGAATAAACAAGATGGACGCGGCGGGATTCGACAAGGCGAAGTTCGACGACACGAAGCAGAAGGTCAGCGATTTGCTGAAAACTGTCGGATACGACGTAAGCAAGATAACGTTCATACCATACTCCGCGCTTGAGGGCTCGAACGTGGCCGCAAAGTCGGACAAGCTGTCATGGTACACGGGCCCAACGCTTCTCGGAGCGCTTGACACGCTCACAGTTCCTACAAAGCCTACGGACAAGCCTCTCAGGCTCCCCGTACAGGACGTCTACAGCATTGCGGGATTCGGAACAGTGCCTGTAGGAAGAGTTGAGACGGGCACGATGAAGCCTGGCGACCAAATCGTAGTCATGCCAAGCGGTGCAAAGACGGAAGTAAGGAGCATAGAAATGCACCACCAGCAGCTGCAGAAGGCAGAGCCTGGCGACAACGTCGGTTTCAACGTAAAGGGTATAGACAAGAAGGACATAAAGCGCGGGGACGTGATAGGACCGGCTTCAAGCCCGCCCACAGTCGCTGCGGAGTTCACGGCACAGATAGTGGTCATAAACCACCCTACCGCGATAGCGCCTGGATACACTCCTGTCTTCCACATACACACAATGCAGATCGCTTGCACTATAATGGAGATATCGGAGAAGAAGGATCCAAAGACAGGCCAGACCGTCGCGAAGAACCCTGAGTTCATCAAGAACGGCGACATAGCCATAGTCAAGATAAAGCCATCGAAGCCCATATGCATCGAGAAGTTCCAGGAATTTCCCCAGCTGGGAAGATTCGCCATAAGGGACATGGGACAGACAGTCGCAGCAGGCGTAGTCCTGGACATCAAGAAGGCATAAAGGGATTGAATGCCTACGACTCGCATAAAGATGATAAGCAGGAACAAGGATGACGTAGTCAGAATTGCGAAGCAGATCGTCGAGATCGCGAAGGCCGCAGGCATAAAGTTCAAGGGACCTATTCCTCTGCCAACCAAGACGCTCAACGTATCAACGAGAAAGACTCCCTGCGGAGACGGCTCGCACACCTACGAGCACTGGGAGATGCGTATTCACAAATGGCTCGTGGAAATAGAAGGGAGCGAGCAGGCGCTCAGGCAGGTAATGAGAATAACTGTGCCGGACACAGTCCAGATAGAAATGACCCTCTCCTGATCCCATTCTTTTCTTTATTTAGGATCTTGCACTTATTCTTCCGCGAATTCCGTCAGTCTTTAGCTCCATCCTTGCCTCTACTCTGGGTCTTCCAAACTCTTCCCAGGCGTTCCCGAATCTTTTGCTTACCTCAAGGAATTCGTTTCCGTGAGGACCGGAGGAACCTGGAGCGAGGCAGAGTTCGCCCTCCTTAACACTGAAGATTCCGTCAGTATAGATCGCGTTGAGGGTTTTCCCCCCAAATGTTATCCAGACATTGTCTCCAGCCCTGAGATCCTGCAATTGTGAGCTTTGTGTGGATAGCTTTATGTTCCCGTATCCATCTACATGAGCGATCCTGTCAGACTCTGGGTCCGGTATGGCCTTCTTGTTAATAGTGGCGCCAAGCTGTGAATAATCTCCGCGAACGATGCTTGCAAGCGCTTCGGGGAATATGTCCCTTGACCTGAATTGAGATCCGCACCTTGGAACGTCTATAACATGGAATTCCTCTATCAGTGGCTTAACAAACGAGAATGATTCACCAGATAGCACACCTACTATCTCAAGACCGCTCCTGAGCCTTGCGTAAACGAGGCCTTCTCCCTCGTTATCCCTCCTAGGGCTTGAATCGTCGCGCCTTGGTGCAGTATTCAGGAACAGATATGTCTTCCTTGCGCTATCGCCAAAGCCGCGCCTTACATTGAAATCCCTTTGGTCATTCAGTGCCAGCTGGTATGCGCAGAAGCCAGTATGAGTTGTGCTGAACTGGTCTGCAGACAGGTTGTGTATCGTTGCATCAGGGATAAGTGCGCTTATCCTTTGGTGGACTTCGGCGAATGCAAGGTCTCCAACTCCGTAATCGGCTATTATGTACACTATCGGATTTCTATTTGCCATCCTATCACTTAATACATTCCAATATGCAATTGGAGTCAACATTTATAATAATATTTTTCTTGATAATATTACTAATAGTAATATTAACGACGAGAGGAGATGGCAGATGCTGAAAAATGAATAAAAATGGCATCAGGATTTCTTGGGGAAATTGATCTAACTACGTATTTTAGGATTCCTTGAAGCGCTCAGGGCCGTCGTATACCCGCCCAGAAGGGGCAGGAGCATTATAACTTGCATCATGAGGGGCCAGCGCTCCGAGAAGCACGAGCCTCTTTGCAGCACTCGGTGTAGTCTCGGTTTGCCTAGTCTCGATGGCGCCGCCCTGCGCGTCTGCAATCGATATGGTATCCCGCCTTCTTGAATCCTGAACGAGTTTCTTGAGGCTTGGGTCTTCCACGACAACGATGGCAACATAAGGTCCTGAGATTCCTTCCAAAGGCACAACCGCATCGCCATCCATGCGAGCCCCCTTCCTTGCAAGTCTGCCAAAGGTTTTTGAGAGCGTTTCGCCTTCCTTTGCGTTTTGGCGCAGAACCCCGGCAGTCTGCCGGTCCATGCCTATCTGGAAGACGGGTCTCGTGATTCTTGTCTGCCTGGGTTCTCCGTGGTACATCCATTTCACCTATCAGAAGGTCTTGTACTTGCCGAGTGCAATATCTGTAGTGAGCTTGCCGATGTTGTCAAGCCATTGGTCCGAGATGTAGTGCGCCTTGCTCCTTATGTTGTCGAAGTTGGCGCCGCTCTCAACTATCATGTTGATGTTGAGGTTCAGCGGCTGGTCTATTCTCTTGCCTATCTGCGACAACGCAGCTATGTCGCATTCGAGTATCTGGGGGTACTGCTTCACTATGTCGTGCGCGAGCTCCGTAGCAAGTATGTTGTAGATCTTTCCTATGTGGTTTATGGGATTCTTCCCAGCTGCCGCCTCAAGGCTCATGTGCCTGAAAGGAGTTATCAGCCCGTTTACCCTGTTGCCTCTTCCTACAGATCCATCGTCTCCTGCCTCGCAGCTCAATCCAGACTTGGTCAGGTATGGAGCCTCGCCCTCAAGGTCGTCGCCGGTGTTAACCTCGACTGCAACATCCTTATTCGTTATCTTGGATGCGAACTTCAAGATGTCCTTCGTGGCCCTCTCCTTGAATCTTGCGTATTCATCCTTGTTTGGTACCAGATGGGCAACGAACGCTATTGCTACGGTCAGCGTTATCCTGCTTCCATTTCTGCAGCCCATGACCTTTATGTCTTCCCCTACGGCGGGGAACCCCGCCTTATACTCTTTGCTGTTCAGGTACCTCTCGGTCTCGAGTACAAGCCTCTCTGTGTCGGAGAATGGGGCAAACCCTATCCCGAATGAGGTATCATTTGCAAGGGGCACGTCAGACTTTCTCGCGAATATGTGCGTAAGATCCTCGCTGCCCTTTGCTATCTTGGATTTTATTACAACCTCGTTCTCCAAGTCCAGGAAACGCGTATTCTCCTTCAGGTAGTTGCGCGTCACATCCTCTGCTATCTGGTTTACGTCGATTACCTTGCCGTTTATCTTGTTTATGGCCCTTCCAGTTACTATAACTTCTATCTTCTTTGTTATCTTTCCCTTGCCGTATGTGGCCTTTGCCGCTCCTCCTATTATGAGTCCCTTGTCCACATTGTGGTGAAGTATCGTGCCGAATGAGTTCATGTATTCTCTGCACAGCGCATGGCTTGTCTCATCAACTATGCCGTCAATAAGGCTGTCCGGATGTCCTACGCCCTTCCTCTCCACGTATTCTGTTGACTGCCCGCTCACCGGCTTCAACTCTAGCCTTTCTATTGATATGTTTCTCATGGTACTACCAGTACAATAAGCTTATTGCAATCCTATGGGAAGGCAACCTATTTATAATTATTGTTACACTGAATATTACTGTTGGTAATTATAGCGACGTGATAAATTGGAGGATCTGAAGGACATAGCGCTCCTGATAAAGGGGAAGAGGAAGATGCTGGGGATAAGCCAGAAGAGACTTGCAAGATACGTCAAGATGAGCCAGAGCACCGTTGCCAGGCTTGAAAGCGACATAGAGAGGCTAAACCCAAGCTATGAAACGGTCCACAAGATCGTGAATACCCTTGATAACTTATCGTCGATAGATACGAAGGGGAGAATGTTCAGCAAGACAGCTGAGCAGATAATGCAGAGAAAGATAGTGTATGCAAAGCCTGATGATTCTGTAGCATCGGCAATAAGGACCATAAGGGACTACGACTTCCCGCAGCTTCCGGTGATAGACAGGAACATGAACATAATTGGCGCGGTATCCCAGAAGAGGCTAATGGAAATAGCCACAGCAGTGCCAGACAAGATAAAGTCCATGAGGGTTGCGCAGATAATAGACGAGGAACTGCCCAGGGTCGGGAAGGAGACCGAATTGGGCAAGATAAAGAAGGTACTGGAGGAGTGGGATGCTGTGATTGTGGTGGAGAAAGGCAAGGCAATCGGGATAATAAGCATATACGACATACTCGGGCAGGTATGACTGCCTTTTTATAAGTTGCCGATTCATCGTATTTTGTGATCCCTTGCTTCCGGAATGGCTTACTATAAAACCGGCTTCCACCGAAAAGTATTCCGAGATAAAGCAGGCCATAACGGATCTTGGATTGCATACAGTATGCGTTGAGGCGCACTGCCCGAACATAACCGAATGCTGGAGCGGAGGCACTGCCACATTCATGGTACTCGGAGATCTCTGCACAAGAGGATGCAGGTTCTGCGCAGTGAGCAAGAGCGCAAGGGGCATTCAGGTGGACAAGCTGGAGCCGGAGAAGCTTGCACGAGTAATAAAGAAGTGGGGACTGGAATATGTAGTCATTACGTCGGTATGCAGGGATGACCTTTCTGACCAGGGTGCGGGGCATTTTGCAAACTGCGTCAAGGAGATAAAGAGGGAAAGTTCCAACACGCTCGTAGAGGTGCTGATTCCAGATTTCAGGGACGACATAAACTGCCTGAAGGCCATAGTGGATGCGGGGCCTGATGTAATAGGCCATAACATCGAGACTGTGAGACGCCTGACCCCTGATGTTAGGGATAGGAGGGCCGCTTATGACCAGTCCCTCAAGGTGCTTGAAGATATTAAGAAACTTGATGGCAGGATTTACACGAAATCTGCAATGATGCTCGGGGTTGGTGAACGTGAGGGTGAAGTAATCCAGGCGATCGTGGACCTGCGGGCCGCGGGGGTAGATTTCCTTGCAATGGGCCAATACCTGAGGCCGAGCCAGCATCACATCGAGGTAAAAGAATACGTGAGCCCGGAGCGTTTTGACTTCTTTAGGGACTATGCGATGAAATCAGGTTTCAAGTATGTCGCTGCAGGGCCTTTTGTGAGAAGTTCGTACAGAGCCGGCGAGTTCTTCATGCGTTCAATGGTAATGAACAAGTGACTATCTCTCAAAGTTCCATTGATCGGTCGAATATGTAAGACTCTCAAGTTCCGTTGCCCTCTTCATTTCATCATATGTCAGCTTCGAGTAATTGAACGCCTTGCCCTTTGTAAATCCGCCCAGAAGCGCGGAATAGAGCTCCTTTTGCGATGCAGATGAATAATCGAGAACCTTTGTTACCCTTTCCTCGACGCTTTTTATCATCTTGTCGGAGATTTTCTCCTTGCTTATGTTAAGGACGCTGAACATTGTCTTTACATCAAGGTCATAGAGTATGGTTCCGTGCTGCAGGACCACTCCTTCCCTCCTTGTCTGCGCGTTGCCCGATATTTTCTTCCCATTGACGAGTATGTCGTTTATAGGGGCGAACTCGGCCTTTATGCCCAGTCCACCGAGTCCCTCGATAACCCATCCGCATATCAGCATATAAGTTTCCCCGATTCCCCTCGGCAGCATCTTCTCCGGCGCTATGACGCTGTAGGTTATCTCGCCTTTTGAATCGTGATACACAGCTCCTCCTCCAGTTATCCTCCTTACATGGTCAATTCCAAGCTCCCTGCACCGTTCAAGGTTCACTTCCTCGCGCATGCTCTGGAACCTGCCTATAGACACGGCGCTCGGAGTCCATGTGTAGAACCTGATCAGCGGCTTTGACCTGCTTTCTCTCACGGCCTCGACAATGGCCTCGTCTATCGCCATGTTGCGGTATGCGTTGTTTGCCTCAAGCTCTATTACTCTCCATTCCATTCTTTATCGCCATCTTTATCGTGTTGGATATCGCTTCGGGAGTTACCCCTATCATCTCTATGTTGTTCTTCCTTGCTATTTTTTCTATTCTTTCAGACATCTCCTTTTCGCTCTCTTGCACGCTTGTTTTCAAGAGTCCCTTCTCTATCTCTTTTATCTTTTCTTCAGGGTGCATGAAGAAATCCCCTAGTATCTCTATTTTAGTTATTGAGGAATCGAATTCCATCCTTATAGAGACGAGCTTGCCTCCCGGGACCTTCTGCTTGGCAGAGCCTTTCACGGTCACCATGGTACCTCCTTTATTCGCAGCCTGTGCGCGAGGAAGTTTGTCAGCGGATGCAGTATTCCAGTCAATACCACCAAAAAGGTTATTCCGTAGATGCTTGGCATGTTTCCAAGGGGGAATGCGAACAGGAACGCGAAGAGGAGAAAGGTGTACTGGTCAAGAAGATAAATCTGCGTGCCCTCCTTGTGCCCTATTCTTCTTTTTATGAAGCTGCCAAGAAGGTCGCCCATATGCGTGCCTATGGCAAGCGCGATGCCCACAGGAAGCATGTAAGGCACGAAGAATGACTCTATGACAGACATAAGGATTCCTGCACCCATGCCTCCTATCAAGCCCCGTATTGTCTTGTGCTTGCCGAAGATGGGCTTGCCTCCAAGCTTCCTGTTGAAGTCAAGGGGCATGTGCTTGCCTTTTCCGAATAAGACAGGTGCTCCGTTCGCAACATATGCCGGCCATATGTAGAAGATAGGGTAAAGGATTAGTTGGTACAACAAGCTGGACATCGTTTCCCGCTATTTCAATCTTCCTTCGGCATACTTTGCGCTTCCGCCGCCGAGGAACTCCTTGCCTCTCGTCTTTTCCTTCAGGTAGTCGATTGCGCTCTTCTTCGAATCCTCTCCTGCTATGCAGATTATCTCTCCCTGCCTGTTCCTGAGCACGACAATCCTGCTCTTGTCCTCCTTGACAAGCTGGTCGGCTATCTTCCTCATGACATCCCTTGGGAAGTCCACCTCCTTGTCTATCTGCTTTACTCCCTTGAGCGAGACCGTCATCTCGCTTGCCACAGTATTCATGTATTCCTTCAGCTTGTCGTAGTTAGCCTGCTGCTCCCGCTTGACTTCGGCTATTTTCTCGTGGATTCTGAAGAGTTCTGCGTTGAGCAGATGCGATGCGTCATGCAGCTCGGCATCCTCCCTGTCGAAGTATTCTAGTCCTGAAGGTCCCGCAACGAACTCTATCCTTACTATTCCGTCGTGCGACCTGTACGAATTGATTATTTTTATTATGCCGAGTATGCTCTCCTGGTTCACCGCGTGGAGGCCTCCGCATGCCTGCGCATCCAGCACCTTCCCTTTTTTGTCGTGTATGGTAACGATTCGCATGGTCTTCGTAGGAATGCCATGGCCCTGGTATATCTCGAAACCGTACTTTGCCTCGGCTTCTCCTCTTGGAATGCAGTTCGCCTCCACGCGTATGCCGTCGAATATCCAACCGTTCGCCACGCTTTCAATGCCTCTGAGTTCCTTCTCGCTCAGCTTGTCGTAGTGCGCTATGTCTATATGCGCCTTCTCCGGCTCCTTTCTCGTTCCCTCCTGCCATGCATGCCTTCCAAGGAACTTTCTTGAGGCTGCACTAATCAGGTGCGTGGCAGTGTGGTGGGCAGTAAGCCTCCTCCTCGCGTCCTTGTCTACCTGGGCGTCTACAGTTGCGCCTACCTTGAAATCAGCGTCCTTCTCCAGAGTGTGCACTATTATGTCTCCGTATTTCTGCACGTCCTTTACCGTTATCCCGTCGATTTTGCCCCTGTCCGCCGCCTGGCCTCCTCCCTCAGGATAGAATGGCGTTTCGTCAAACACGGCATACTTGCCCTTGACAAATAATACCTTTGGCTTTGCCTCTGTCTTGAAATCGTAATAGAGCTGCTTTGTGGATTTGAGGCCTTCAGGAAGAATCACTTCTGATTTCTTCTGCTTCTCCTTCTTCACGAGGTCTCCCTCTATCAGGTTCTCGTAAACGTTCTCAGGCAGCTTCAGCGCCACTCCTTTCGCTGCTGCAGCGTTCGTAAGGAACTCCGGGGTTATGCCGTTGCTTTCGTAAAGAGTCTTGAGCTGCGTTATGTCTATCTGCTTCCCCTTCGATATTATGTTGCTCACGAGCTGCTTGGCGTTCTCCCTGCTCTTGTTGTACCTCTCGCGCTCTATCTTCACCACCGTCTCGAATTCCTTTCCATTGAGGCTCTCTATCAATTCAGGATAAAGCGGCTCGAGATCCTCGGCTATAAGGCGGGCTATGTCAGGCAGGTCAATTCCAAGACTGTATCTTTCTATGAAGTCGAATGCCCTCCTGAGTATTATCCTAAGGTTGTATCCGCCCCCTATGTTCGACGGAAGTGCCCCGTCGGATATGGCGAACATCAGTGTCCTTGTATGGTCGAATACGGCGTAGAGGCCTTGTACCGGCTTGATCTTCTTCTCGTAGTCCTCAAGGCTTATGCCGACTTTCTTGAGCAGCTCCCCTTCCCTTTCACGCGCATTCTTCAGCACGTCTACGTCAAGCTCACCTGCGACCCTTGCAAACTTCTTGAACGCGTCGGTCTCGAAGTCCTTGCCCGTCTTCTTCCTCACTTTCTCGAGCACGTTGTGGAATACGGCTTCGTAGGCATTGTCGTATCCTGTGTAGAACCATAGAAGCCTGTCGAATCCCCAGCCCACATCCACGACCTTGCCCTCAAGCTCGCGCACCTTCCCGTTCGCGTACTCGAACTCGGTGAATACGCTGTTGACAAGCTCTGCGCCGTTTGCGAAGCTCTCAAGGCATGGCCCGAATTCAGAGAAGTCGGGCATCGCCCAGACGTCTTCAGAATAGACAAGATCCTCTTTATTTACACCCAGTATCTTTGTCACGAATTCGTAGTTCAGCTCTATGCAGCGGTCTTTCCAGTAGCCTTCCTTAGGATAGTCGAATGAATGCTGGCCCGCCATCATGAATCCGGTGAAATGCCTTCCGGTCACTCCCACATTCTCTATGTCGCCGAACCTGAGGCATATCTGCGGGACAATGAGTGGATTAGCTGCGTACTCGAACCCCATCTTTCCCGATTCGACTCTCTGGAAGTCCTGTATGCTTGCGATCGTGAAATAGAGGTCTTTCCTCCATCTGCTTACAACAGGATACTTCTTTATCTCTTTGTGCCCGTTCTTCTTGAAGAAGTCGGCGAACTTCTTCCAAAAGTCTACGTAACTTATCTCTATCGGCTTTTTCTTGAAGAAGCTGTATTCCGTGTGCGATGAGTCCTCGCATTTATCCCTCTTTCCCGCGCTCCAGAAGTATTTCTTGCAGATCTTGCACTGCTTTCGTGTGAAGCCTTCCCTGTCGAACAACGCGACCTTGTAGTATTGGTCGGCATTCTTAGAGAATTCCTTTCTCAATGTTTCTTTTGTAAGCCCTCCTGTTACGTTGATCATTGATTATCCACCGGTCCACCAGACCTTGCATTCTTTTCCAAAGAACTTGCAGGGCTTGCATTTCCAGTTCTCCGCTTCTATTACGGGAGCTGCCTGGCGCTCCCCGCGCCAGTACTGCATTGCGTACCCGAGGTTCTCGTTTATCTTGCTGGCATCGTACTTTACCGTCAATTCCGCAACGCTCTTGCCGCTTCTCCTTTCCGTGTAGCGTATCTCCAAATCGTCGCTGAGCTCCGGCATCTGCTGCATCTCCTGGAACATCCTTGAGAACATCGATTCTATTGAGAGGTATTCGTCCTTTATCCCTATTTCCTTGAGGCCCTTGACAAATTCCTCTGAGAGCTTTGCCCCTTTTATCCTGTAGACGTTGGCGAAATTCTCATAAGAGTAGGACTTGATCTTCAGGTCCTCTAGCATCTTCCTGTAGAGCATGACTTGGACAACGTGATGCCTTGTGTGGGCCGCGTCCACAGTCAGGTACTGGCTTACAGTCTTGTCCTCGACTATGACAACCTTGTTGTCCTTGAGCTTAAGCTCGTCTATCTTCCCGCTGAGCCTGTAACCGTTCAGCGAACCGTAGACCATGAGCTCCCTTCCTATCTTCTCCTTCTTAAGCTTCTGCAGATTCCTGTAGTTCTCGTAGGCGCACTTGTATAGGAAGTCCATGTATGTCCTTGTCTCTACGGTGAGGGGCACGTAGACCTTTGCCTGCCATGCTTCGTGCATGCTCGCTCCCTTCTCCATCGCTTTGGTAGGTGTTGGTTTGTGGAGGCAATTCAACTCCATCTGCTTCTCGCACCAGAACTGTGTTGCTATGTCCGTTGCAGTGATCCCGTTCTTGTGGAGCCTCTCCAAAACAGTTTGTTCGCTGCCATTCATGTACACTCCCGGGGAACTGCTCAAAACAAAGCAGGATATATCAGACCGCCTACCGATCGTCATCGCAAAATTGCTCAGCGATCACCAGTCTCATCACATACCTTTTTATTGATTCATCAAGATTAATAACCTATGCCCATTAGCGACTACAAGTTGTTCATATTCGACTGGGATGGGACGCTAAGCACCTCAACGCTCCTGGTAAAGCTGAGCAGATTCCTGCAGAGAAGATACAGCGTTGATTACATTAAGGCGCATTTCCGCGACTACGAAAAGAAGGGCATAAAGGGCATACAGGTAAGGGAGGAGGTCAACCGCACATATGCGCAGTTGTATGAACTTTACAGCTACTTCTCCAAGCCGAGGCTGCAGCCCGGAGTTGTTGAATTGCTCAGGGAGCTCAAGGAGCGCAGGAAGAAGGTTGCGATATTCAGCGATTCGGCGCGATACAGGCTCGTTCGCGAGATACGCATGCTGGGCCTGACGAGCTACGTGGACTTCATACTCAGTGCAGAGTCGATTGGAAGATACAAGCCTAACCCGCAGGGCCTCCTTGTCATAGCGCAGCACTTTGAAATAAAGAAGAGCGATTCGCTGTATGTCGGGGACATGGCCTCGGACATACTCACAGCGAGGTTTGCGAGGATTGATATCTGCTCCATGGGCAACGGCATTGACCCTTACAAGCTGCTCAAGGAACTGAAGCCCGATTATCTTTTCAGGAACCTGGTGGAGATGAAGGAGCGCCTGCTGGGGCAGGCAGGGGAGCTAGGTTCATCCGCGACTTTTATACGTCGAAGAGCGCCCTCCGCTCATGATTCCTAGGGCATAGATTTATAAAGGAGAATTGAGATATACCCTTGAGTAGTAAAGCGAATAAAACCGCTAGTTCTACAGAGGAAATGAAATGAGAGATTTCGGAAGAGACCGCGGAGACCGCGGCGACAGAGGAGAAAGGAGAGGAGGCATGCAGCCTAATTACTTCCTTCCAAAGCCTGTAAAGGTTGGAGACGAAGTAGATGTAACCATAGAAGCGCAAGCTTCTAAGGGAGACGGCATAGCAAAGAAGGACGGCTTTGTAATCTTCGTGAAGGACGCGAAGCAAGGCCAGACTGTGAAGGTAAGGATCACTGATGTAAGAGCCAGATTCGCCCTCGGCGAGATGGTGGGAGAGGCATCGTCTGCCCCTGCAGCATCTGAACCGGCACCTGAAGCATCTCCTGAAGAGGGCTCGGACACACCGCAGTAAAACTGTTGGTAGTTTATTTTTATTTTTTACTTTTTCCTTCTTATTTTCCTGTTTTCCAGGTCGTTAGCCTAGCCCTTAGGTAACCTTATTTAAATGCTTTACACACATCTATAATGCAGCAGATAGGCGGGAAGCTAGGGGTTTCCCTCGCCGCAAATCCCCTTCAGGCGGGCCAATGCCGACAGAGTATCAGGTTTTGTGTACAAGATCCATATCGAAGCGTTGACGTTCTGCCTCCAGTGGTAGTTCTGTATATGAACCGGGCCAGGCCGGAAGGAGCAACCCTAAGTATATAGCGGGCGTGTGCCTTCACATCCGCGTACAATGAACTATGCTTTGGAGATACAGGGCCGAGTCTAGGTATGGAAGCCTTTTGCCCATTCCTGATGCAATGCCGGCGTCTGCTGCACCCATGCTGGGTTCGCCTAGTGGTAGGGCGGCAGGTTGCTAACCTGTTTGGTAGCAATACCTCCACGAGTTCGATTCTCGTACCCAGCGATTATTCTTATAAGAAGCTGGCCACTGCAGGCAGGGGCTTTCATGCGAGGCTATGAAGAGGTAGCAACACTG
>CAYQOG010000018.1:5525-16436 GCA_964419095.1 Microcaldota archaeon | reverse complement strand
GTGGAGGCAAGGAGAATTGAACTCCTGTCTGCAGAATGTCAATCTGCCGTCCTGCCACTAGACTATGCCTCCGCTGAAGAAAGTATTATCCTATGAGATTTATATGCGTTGAACCCAACGCATCTTCTTAGTCAGTATCTGCCGCCGTGCTCGTGGTCGTGCGGTGCTGCAGGGGGCTTCGTAAGCAGGTAGAATCTGCTCTCTCCCTTCAGCTCCACGACTATCCTCTCCACTATCAGCTTCACGGGATCCTGGAGCAGCGAGACTCTATCGGTAATGTCCTTGAAAGATTCGAATGGCTTCTCCTCCCTTGCTTCCAGAATTGCGGCGAGGTGCTTCTTTCCGACGTTGGGGAGCAACTCAAGTGCATGCATCCTGATGTTCAGTGCTGACGCGTTGTTGAACAAATCGACATACTTCTTCTCATGCTTCCTGACTACGTTTGCAATCGCGTTGGACAGTTCCTTCTTCGCTCCTTCCGTCAGATCAGTATAATTGAGCCTGCTCTTTATCAAGGATATCTTATCCCTGTCGCCCTTGCCTATGTATACCGTCTCCTCGACTTTTATCTCGGCGCTCTTTGGCACAGCCTCGAGAAGCGTAAATTTTGTCTCTCCGAGCAGTTGGACCAGCGGCTCCGACCTTGCGGATGAGCTTCTCCCTATCGGAAGGTAGTCTAGCACTACGGCGTATTCTTCAAGGTCCTCTCTTCGCGGTTCCCCCTCCATAGCTCCACATCCCAAGAATCTCTTGCTACTTCCCCGCGTAGCTCTTTACGACTTCGAGGACCTTTGTTACAGCATCCTCTTCGAGCGGCTTCTTCTCTATGATGAGCACCTGCTTTAGCATTATCAGGTCTGCAGGCATTATCTCCACTACTTTTGAAGCGGACTTCTCCCCGAGTCCAAGCTCCGCAAGCTCCTTCATGATCTTCTTGGCGTCAGCCGCGCTCAGCTTTGTGAACTTCTTCGCATATTCATCGGTCAGCTGCTGCTCGTAGCCCGTGTCCCCCTCCTTCTTCCTCTCCTCGAGTATCTCGAGCACTTCCGGCAGTGTAGCTATTCTAGTGTCAGTCTTGCCTCTTCCGATCATTGAAATCCTCCACTTTGCTGTAGGGTATATATGCCATGCTCCTTATTTTAAGCCTTTCTGTCATTTGCTCCGGTAAAGAGATTCACGCCTTGAAAAGCCGGGCGAAGGTATTTATAGAACAAAGTCGCAGAAGGTTGCACTAGTGATTTTCATGCCATTGCGCGTAGAACGTTTCAGTGCTGCAGCAAGCAGGTGGGTAGACAGTCAGCCGGTAAGGCCGAGTGATGACGCGAGGGTTTTCGTCCACAATGAGTCAAGGGTTAAGAATAGCACCTACTTGATCCAGTGCAAGAGGGACGACTCAGGCTCTGTGATATACATAGCAACCAGAAGGCTTGGCGTTGCGATGAGTTTCGGAAGATTCAGCGACGTGGAGCAGGACGGCATGTCGGTATTCGCAAAACTCAGAAGAGGGAGCATGCCCATCGTGCTTGAGCTGGTTCCCAATGCCGGGATACTTTCACCCAGGACCAATGAGCCAGTCACAAGACGCTTCAGGTTCACCCACGTTTAAGGCCTCTTTTCCCGATAGGATGATTGCTCCCGGACTAGCGCACCATTAATAAATTTGCCATTCGATGAATGGATGGTGTTGCGATGGTAGATGCGCATCTTGCATTCCAGCAGGTGCTACAGGAAATGAAGAAGCACATTGCCGGGAAAGATGATACTATTGAACTGATGTTCCTGACCGCCGTAGCAAACGGCCACGCGCTGCTCGAGGGAGTCCCCGGAGTGGCAAAGACAACCATGTGCAAGACCATGGCCGAGACCATGCAGGCCGACTTCAAGCGCATTCAGGGAACTCCGGACCTTGTCCCTACTGACATAATAGGCTACAGCTACCTCGATGAGAAGAACGAGGTGCAGTTCAAGAAAGGCCCTGTTTTCACGAACATACTCCTTATAGACGAATTGAACAGGTCGCCGCCCAAGACCATGAGCGCGTTCCTTGAGACGCTTGAGGAGAGGCAGGTCACCGCTGCAGGAGTCGACATGGCTTTGCCGAACCCTTTCACGGCGTTCGCCACCCAAAACCCCCTGAAGATCGAGGGGACAGAGCAGCTTCCAAAGGTCCTTGCCGATAGGTTCCTCGTGAAGATAGACGTGGACTATCCGAAGATGGAGGAGGAAGAGGAGATGATGCGGCTAAAGGAGAAGGAGGAAACGGTGGTAACGAAGAAGATAATCACCACCCAGGACATACTGGACATGCAAGTAGCTGCCAAGTCGATAATACTGCCTAACGAAGTCACTGAGTATATAGCGAGGATAGTCAGCGCCACCAGGACCGACATCCACGTGGTCATGGGCGCAAGCCCGAGGGCAGACCTCGCATTCATGCGCGCCTCGAAGGCGCGCGCATTGATACAGGGAAGGGACAAGGTGATGATGGAGGACATCAAGTTCCTTGCTAGGCCGGTGCTCAGCCACAGGATGGCAGTAAGGTCCACAGGGGGCATAGGCGTGCACGGCATAATAGACGGGATAATAGCCACGCTGAAATGAGCCCCAGAACAAGCGCAAACTGTCTTCTTTTAACGACTTAACGGCTCAAATCTTAGTATAAGGAAAGGTATTTAAAGGAGTGCACTTATATCTAAATTGATTGATAAGGCGAGACGATGAATATACAAAAGACGCTGAAATTGCTCTATCTTACAGTGATGTTCGGGTCGCTTATTGCGGCTACGGCTGCAGCTGCCAGCAACGCAGGCGATGTCATATCTGCAAGCCTTTGCGGAATCGTAGGCGCCATATCGACAGTGATAGGCGTATTGGCACTCTTGCTCTTCATAGCAGGAGGCACGATGTACGCTGCGGCGCACCTGCTGCCTGCGGCTGGAAACCTGAGGGGAAACCTACAGGGATGGTCCATGGGCATGATAGTGGGAGGAGTCGTAGGATTGATACTTGTACTGCTTGCACCTTCGCTGCTCAACATAATAGCATCGACAGGCGGAGCAAGCTCGAATCTTGTACCTACCGGCTGCGGAATCTGATATTAAAATTTAAGCTTGATGCCGCATTTGCGGCATCCTCTTTTCTTTTTATCTTTAACTGTTAGATACTACAGGTTCTTTGATGAAGTTAACAGAGGATAGGATTCTGTACCTGGAGTTCATGCTCTCCCTCTTATTCTTCGCCGTTTACGTGGGAGAGTACATCTCCTTCTACTATTATGCGCTCGGACCTGTCTATGTCACCATCTTCCTTGCGTACGTGGTTCTCTACACAATGAAAAGGGAGACGCCAGGAGGATTTGCAAATCTCTTCCACGCCCTTTTCATAATACTGCTGATCCTCTTCCTTGCCGTATTCCTGATGCCGCAGATAGTGCTCAGCGCAGAGGTAGTCAGGATCTATGCGACCATACATTCAGGGGGATTGTATACGCTTTTACTGATCCCTCTTTACTTCATCTTTGCGCTCGGCGCCTACGCCTGGCTGGTCGCAAAGAAGAAGGCCGTTGCGCTTGGCATATTCGCCGCAGGGATGGCGATAACGCTGCTCTTCTTCTTTTACATAGTGGTCTATTTCCAGTTCGGCGACGAGGTGCTGCTCGGATTCGATGCCGTTGGGCAGCTTCTCCACGGAATGAACCCGTATACGACATCCATATCCAGTCAGCTCTATTCGAATTTCACAACAATAGGCGCGACAGCAACAACGAGCAATAACTTTGTAGGGACCATGGACTATCCTGCGCTTTATTTCCTTTCATTTGTGCCTTTCTATTTCCTCTCCAGTCCCACTTTGCATAACCTGGGCCACATAGACATGAACGTGCAGACAAGCATCTTCCTCGCCTTGCTGCTCCTCGCCGTGATTCTTGTGACAGAGAGAAAGAGGATCCTGGAATTCAGGTTCGAGGTCATCCTTTTCCTTGCGCTTGCGCTTGGGACAGTTGCGTCGGTGACAACTTTCCTCATGCTCGCGCTGATAATAATCGCATATGCGAAGATAAAGAGCAAATACGCCTTCATACCATTGGGGCTCGCGCTCTCTATACAGCAGCAGATCTGGCTGCCCGTAGCGCTTTTGCTGCTTTATTCATTCAACAATTACGGGTGGAGGCAGGGATTGCGCGATACGGCAGGCGCGCTTGCGATATTCCTTCTAATAGACAGTTATTTCATAGCGATAAACCCGTCAGCCTTCGCGGTCGGCATCTTCGCGCCAGTCGGGAACATAATTCCTTTCAACATCACGCCGATCGCTTCGATCTTCACGTTCTTTTATCCGGTGACGCTTGCGCTTTCGGGAAAACTGGTAATTGCCGCATCGGCGATAGCTGCGCTTCTCATGCTCTACTGGAATAAGAAGGAATTGATACCTATCCTGAGTCTCATTCCTTTGCTTTTCCTCTTCCACACCCTTACAGGATACTATACTTTCTATCTCTTCTTCATGGTCTTTGCGATGGTCCTCGGAAAGAAAGCGCATGAGAAAGGACGGATCACCGCTTTCCTGCACAAACAGACTTCACCGACGTACATGGCATTGGCAATACTCATCGCGGCTACTGTCTTGCTTACTTACCTGTCACATCTCGACTACGTTGGCAATTTCAATCTTTCATTGGAGAACCAGAGCCTCAGTTTCTCGGGCAACTCCACAATCTACGATGCAAACATAGTCTACCACAACCTTGGCAACAGCACAGTCTTCCTCTATTTGCAGGGCTACTCGGACAACGGAATCCAGTACCTGCTGTATGGGATAATAAACAGCAGCATAATAGGGAAGTCTGCGCAGTGCAGCTCGGTAAGCTGCCTTGTGAACGTGAACAGGATAGAGCTTCCGCAGAACGCGACGCAATATCACCTGCACGCTGTAATCAATGGAAGCAATGCAAGCTCATTGTCGCCGTACATGCATGCGATACTCTACAACGGAAAGTACGTCTACCTTGCATATCCTGTGCAGAGTAAAGACTCTGGCTAGACAGACTTGCCAAGGAATACAGAGTCGAGTCCTTCCCTCTTTGCCGCATTGTGGAGCTTCCTGTCTCCGGTAAAGAATTTCTGGCATTTCGAGTGCTTGCACGATACAATCTGAAGCGCATCGGCGATGTACACCTTGTATGCAATCACAATCGAGATGGAATCGAATAATATTGGGAGCGTTATTTCCACAGTCTTTAATGAACTGGCACCTGCCAGCCTCTTCACCTCATTTAAAAAATCGCTTATCCGTTTTTGCTCTCCGGCCTTGCCTCTTTTATCCAAAACGCCAACCACTTCGCCGATGTTCCATATGGAGAGGTAGAGCACCGTATTCTTCATCTCGGCTTCTTTGAATAACTCGTCGACGATATCAGTTCCATCTTCAGCGAGATATCTTTTAAGCAGGGCGCTGCTATCCAGATATGCGTTTTTCTCTTCCATATCTAAGCGCCCTTATGGCCTTTCCGGCATCAGAGCCTTTTGGCCTTCTTCGCATAACGTCTTCGTAGCTTACATACCTGTCCTTGACGCCCAGCCTCTCCATGAGCTCGTCGGCCCATGAATGCCCAATGGACATAAGGAACTCCTCGACCATATCGCTTATGCTGCTGTCATTAAGCAGTGCCTGCGTCTTTGCCTCCTTGATGACTTTTTTGTCTATGGAAAGGGTTAGTTTTGTCCTGGCCATGTTATACGTATATACGTATAAATATAAAAACCTTTCCGAAGAGGTCAGTCATGACCAAGGAGGTCGCCGAATATTTTGTGAACCATCAGGTGCGCTGCCCCGATAGCCTTTTAACCTTTGATTTTTCATTATAGCCTGTACGGTGCGGCAATGGCAAGCGCAATCAACGATGCATGGAAGACCTATACCGAGAATATGCGCCTTGTGCTTCTATTCTCAATTCCCTTCATAATCGCATTCGCAATACCGCTGCTCGCTCCGCTGCCCACCTATGTGACCGCAGGGGGCACGTTCCTCAGGAGCGCAAGCGTGTTCATCTCCCCTAACCTTGCAAGCATTGCAATCGTGATCATTGCGATGGTCTTCTCGCTTCTCTTTCTCAGCTTCGCCTTCGTTGCGATAAGCCTAATAGTGCGATCAAGGAAGACGCACGTCAGCATAGGCAAGCGCGTCTTCCAGGAGATAGAGAAGTTCATCGGACGGGTATTTGCGGTGCTCCTCGCATACGCATTGATACTCATCGCGGCGAACATACTCGGATACATGATAGGCTATTCGGCTCTTGTGACAGCGCTTGTGGGCTTCTTCGGCTTCGCCATAATCTTCTATGTGCCGAGCGCCATAGTGGTTGACAACAAGAAAATAGGCAGGGCCCTGAAGGACAGCGTGAAGCTTGTCATGCATGCACCGCATTACTATATCGTATGGCTTCTGCTGCTCACGGTTGCCATTTCCATAGTCGACGCCATATTCATACTCGTATTCGGCACTGTCTGGGCAGGCTACGTGACCCTGGTTGTCACTTCTGTATTCATACTCCCGTACTTCGTGATACTCCAAGCGGAGTATTACATGAAGAGGTTTGCGCTACTTACACACTGACGCTGCGATGGCTTTATATTCTGATAATGTAATCGCATATCATGCGTGCGGGGTTCGGCCGTTTTCTGCTTCCAGCGATGCTTCTATTGATAGCTGCCGGCTCCCTTCCCGTATCCGCAGTAATACCTGCATCGAATGGGGGCGGCGCGCCCCTTTCCCCTGGCGGATCCGGCACCATAAACTATGATACTTACAGCAGCATATGTACGGGCAGCGGAGCTGGCGGCTCCATACCCTCCCCGAATTTTGGGACCACGCTTGGGATTACGCTCGTAGCGCTTGATGTTGCTTTTGACATAATAGCGATAGGCTACATCGTAGGCAGGGTCTTCAGGCATTCCGGAGTCTTGAATTGGGTGCAGGGAGAGTACTACGAGCTTACCAAGTCGGTCTTCCTCGTCGTCGCGATATATGCGATCATAACCATAGTGAGCGGCATGGCCATCGCCCTCGCCCCAAGCGTCCATGGAAGCGGCAGTACCGGCGACCTGAATGTAGGAACGCTCATAACAAGCTCGGAGCAGTATCTCTGCACGGCAGAGCAGAACGTGCTTCCCGGCTGGGGCTTCGTCGGCCAGGCTGCGATCGCAATAGGATTCGTGCAAGGTACGCACGTGCTTCTTTATCTGCCACTGCCTCTTCCGATACCTTTCACTCCAGGCTTCTCGGTCAACTCGGGATTCGACATGGCGCCTTACCAGAACTATATGCTTGAGTCGGGCAACATAGTCATCCAGCACTTCGAATCGCTTGTATTTGACCTTGTGCAATTCGTCCTCTTCCCCGTGACGGCTATGCTCGACGTGCTGATAACGCTGCTGCCCGTGATGGTAGCACTCGGGTTGACTGTATTCGTTCCCATGGGACTTGTTATGCGCGCATTCCCGTTCATAAGGGGTGTGGGAGGCACGCTCATAGCGATAGGCATAGCCTCGTCGATAATATTCCCCGCCACCCTGGTTCTCCTCGACCAGCCTGTCGCCGCCTGGGCTGCCGGAGTCATTCCGCCCACGGAAACGCAGCCCGCAGGAGTCTGCGGCGGCGGAACGATAATATGCAATACCTTCGTAAGCATACTGAACACGCTGATACCTTCGAGCGAGATAGCCACCAACGGCCAATTCCCGCAGCTTGTAAGCTATGCTTGGGATTCGTTCAGCGGAATCTATGTCTTCATGAACGGCATGGTAACGGCTGGATGGTACGTGACAATACAACTCATTCTCTTCGCACTGGATCTTATCATAATATACCCGCTGACGGATTCAATAGCCAAGATGCTTGGAGGAACCATAAGACTTAGCCTGGGAGGCAAATTCAGACTGGCATGATCATATGAGCTTAATACTACTAGCCGCAAACGCGTATGAAGGCGCATGCACCTTCGCCGAGATAAACCAGGGCTCGTGGATAAACATAAATATGATAGTGATATTCCTCGCGGTCATGGTGGGCATTGCAATATACACGATCGCGGTGCTCCTGCCTGCTTCGACAAGGGAGCGCCTTCGAGGCGCTGCGAGGACGGAGGCGTTCCAGGCGATAATCTCCCTGTTCATAATAATCATACTGCTCGGCTTCGCATTCACGGCATGCCAGGCAGGCGAGTCGCTCACGGGGGAGCTTACCGCGGGACTCTACCATGACCCGATGCAGTTCTCACAGCAGTACCTGGGCAACCTCCTCTTCGTCAGGGCGCAGCAGATCTTCGGGGACATGTACGCGAAGAGCGCAACCTTCCTCATCGACGGCCATATCGCGGAGCAGATAGCGGAATCGATCAATGTGATAATCCAGGGCTACCTTGGCATAGAACTCAATCCGAATGTCACGGGAGTCTATTTCGGTTATACTGGAGTATTGACAGGGACATATACCGCGCTCCTGGTCGCGGCTTATGCGGTGCTTTTCGTTTTCTACATACTGCTCCCGATAGTCCAGGCGCTCGCGCTGACGGTGCTTTTGCCGCTCACTATCGTTATGAGATCATGGCCGTTTGGGGGCCCGAGGCTGCGCGAAGCTGCGAATGCCTTCCTAGGCATAGCGATAGCCTTCTATTTCGTGCTCCCGCTCATGATAACATTCAACAACTACGTGGTGAACTGGATGTACTGCAGCAGTTATGACGGCTCCGGCACGCCTCTGCAGCTCTCTTCGCAGAACTGCAACCCCTATTCAAATTACGTGAGCTTCACAAATGCCTTTCCTGCTCTCCAAACCAGTACTTTATTCGCGGCCAACCAGCCCCTCACGCTGAGTGGTTTCGGAGGAGGGGCGCTCAGCATGCCCTACGACTTTTTCGGAGGCACGATCTCCGGAAGCGGTGGAGTGATATCGCTTCTCACGGGCATGCTTAAGAATCTCTTCGAGCTGCCTCTTGTCATAGTCCAGTACGGCTATGTCATTGCGGAATACATGTTCGAGAGCATAGTTCTCATGGCCCTCGACATAGCGGTTACGATAGGCTTTGCGCAGGGTCTCTCAAAAGGACTGGGCGCAGTATCGGGAGCACTTGGTTCAGGACCGTTCTGGGGTAATGTATGATGCGAAGGAAATACGCCATTGCAATGCTTGCCTTGCTCCTCTTCGCAGGAGCGGCTGGAGCAGCAGGGATAGCCCTTGTGATACCTGGAGGTCCTGGCACAGCGCCGGGAGTCACCTCGACGGCGCCGAAGCTCACGAGCAGCTATCTCGACTTCTCAGGCTGGCTGCCGACGATATTCGCGGCGCTCCTGCTTGCATTCTCCCTGACCAGCCTCTATTACATGATCGGCGTGGCGCTCAACAACCAGAGGGTGAAGGCAACCGCGATAGGCGAGTTCTGGCAGGTTGTCGGGACAGCGGTCATGGTCATCGTGATAATATGGATATTGAGCGTCTTCGGGGCCACGCTCACATCGACGAAGAGCCTGGTTGTCTCGCCGACCGCGATAAGCAAGGTCTGCACCAATCCGACCCTGAGTATGTCCCAATTCCAGTTCGCAAGCAGCTCATACGTATACTCAGGTCAAGTCGCAAGTCCTACGAACATAGTCTGCAACGACATAGTGGAAAAGGCGGCGCAGCAGAATGACCCGACATCGAATATCGATTATGGACTGGCGGCAGCATATGTGATATCAGCGAACATGACCAACCAGACGCTCTGGAATCTTGACTCGCTCTATCTTTTCGAGGGCACTTCAGGCTGGCTCAGGTCCTTCAAGTCCATAACAACCCTATGCGTAGGTCCGCTCACGGACGTGCTTAAACCTCTCCTAGGAGCATTGGCGTGCGCGAATCCGCTCGACGGCAACAAGGGCTTCCAGATAAGGTACACTTACCAGCCGTTCACAGGCTACTACTTCCAGAGACTTACGCTGCCCCCTGTGGAGGTATCCCTGGGCCTCATCTTCTACCTGTACTTCCTGCAGATGGTGGGGAGCCTGATCATGCTCTACTGGTGGCCCTTCCTGCTCGCGGCGGGAATACTTCTCCGCACCTTCTTCTTCACGAGGAGGGCGGGAGGCCTGATAATCGCCCTGGTCATAGTGAGCCTCATCATCTACCCGATAATGTACCTGTTCGAATACACGTCGCTGAGCAACACGAATGAACTTTGCCAGTACAACGCGAACGGCATAGTCAGCACAGGGAATCCGGTTGCTGCGGGGACGACCTCGTCAAGCGGAAACTGCATCCAGATAATAGGAGTAAACTCACTGCCAAATATGGTTATACACCAGCTGCCGCTGCAGTACTCCGGACCTTACAACTGTGCAGGTTCGGGCGGCACGGCTGTTGATGAGGGCGGAGGAGTGATACTCTGCACTCTGACTACCACAAGCACAAGTTCCGGGAGCAGCAGCACCTGCGTGGGAGGCACATCGGCGAGAGGCTGCTTCCCCACGAGCGGCGGCACCACAACTACCACCACAGTATCGCAGAAGGATGTGCAGTACCAGATAAACTTCTTCCACTTCCCCAACCTTGCGTGGGTCCTCAACTACTACGGATGCTACCCCAACAACGGCAACCTGCTAAACATGGAGTTCAAGTTCGCCTCCAATTATCTTGTTCCAGATCAGGGGCACCAGGATGCGAGCGGCGGATTCTTCGGGCTTTACAATTTCCTATTCGGCAATTTCGCAAGCACATCGGTCAGCTCGATACCAATACCAACGCTAATCAGCGGCGGCTACGGGGGCTGGTCATGCTTCCAGCCGCAGAACTTCGCTGCTGCCGACGAGGCGGTCTTCAACGTCTACGGGGTCATGGCCGTGACAGGTTTCATAATTCCGCTTTTCAATATCCTGATGG
>CAYQOG010000018.1:0-5425 GCA_964419095.1 Microcaldota archaeon | reverse complement strand
CTGCGGCTGCGACCTTCGACTGCGGCACGCTATTTACCACTGGAGCTGCCTCTGCCCAGGACCAGCCTCTTGTCAGCCCCGCGCTGACGACGGCCGGCACCTTTTCAGGCATGCTGGGCATAGGAGTGCTCCTTGTGCTCATAATGCTCGCGCTTCTCGGAGTGGTCTATGCGATAGGCACAGCGTTCAACATAAACAAGCTCAACGACTTCGTAAGGAGGGAATATGTTGAGACTCTGGCAAACATAATCATAATCGTGGTGGTGCTTGTCGGAGGATTTGCCATATTCAACAACGCCACAATATTCTTCGCAGACCTTGCCGCCGGATCGATAGGCACTCAGGCACTGCAGACTACAGGATCCAGCCCGACTGCGGCAACGTCGCAGGTCTTTACCGCCATATGCAACAACTACGAGAACACGATAATAAACAACAACCTGTACAACTACGTCAACGTGGTCAGCTTCCTCTTCATAATAAACACGCTGGTAACGCTGAAGATAAACCTCGACCCCAATGAATTCGGATTCACCCTCAATCCGCTGACAGGCGTGCAGACGCTGCAAACAACGGTATGGTCGGAGGAGGCAATCTCCTTCGGCATAATAAGCATGGGGGGCATGCTGATAATGCTACTCTTCGTCATCTACTTCCTCTTTCCCATATTCTTCTTCGCAGGCGTGGTCTTCAGGTGCCTGCCGTGGACGCGAGCTGCGGGGGGCTCGATGCTCGCCCTATTCATATCCTTTTATATAATCTTCCCGGCTCTCCTCTACACTTTCTCGCAGTTCAGCGCAGGAAACGGAAATATATGCGGGAAGGGGACCCTGCAGGCAACGCAGGAGCTCTGCAGCAGTGGAGGTATTGGCAGTCAGGTGCTTAGCAGCCTCAGCGCAAACTTCCAGGGTGTGCTTGCCGCAGCTCTAGCCATCTTCGGCATCAACGCTCCTGGCTGCACGGTCTACGGCTTCGGCTGCGCGCTTTACGCCAACACGGTTGACTTCACAAATACGGTTGCATATTCGATTCTCCAGATGATAGGCCTTATAATATCTTTCATAATAGCATATGACCTGATGGAATTCCTCGGCGACATACTCGGATCGCCGTCGTTGCAGAGCGGCAGGATACTGAGCAGGGTGGTGTGATGGTGCTGGACTTGGTCTCGAACGCGTTCCTTCTTGCAGCGGGAAGCTGCACCGGCCTATGCTCCACCATAACCTCCCCGTACATCATCGGAACTGCGCTTGCGATGGTTGGCGTGATGCTCGTCATAACGGTGCTTGCGATACTCTACATGCTCAGCCCGGCTTTCGGGAACAACCAGCTTAGGCCTTGGATACGCACCAAGATCTACGACGAACTGGCTTCCATTGTGTTTATTTTCATATTCCTCGCCTTCGGGGCTCTGGTGGCCACGCTGCCTGTGCAGGGCTCCCTGAATGCGGCAGGCCTCACCAATTCGGAGTGCACGAGCGCCATTAATAATCCACCTGCGTCGCATCCGGGCCAGACCGTGAGCTATGACAATCTCTATTTCGTTTCATTGTGCGATGTCTACCAATTCAACAGCGACGTTGCGCTGCTCTCAGAATCGACATTCTATGTTGCAAGCATCGTCTCCCTGGACCCTGTAATAAACATAAACCTGCCAAAGGGCGGAGGCACGGCAATACTGCCAACTGTCGTGGGAGGGGGCGGAGGTGGCGCAGGGGCACCGGTAGCAATAGGCCAGTTCCAGAATCCTACCGATGCGGATGCAGGCCCTGGACCCATTCCTACAGGATCATGGCTGGGAGGCAATGTAGGTCTGGTCCTCTCTTTCGACCTTATGCCCATCCAGCCGGTCTTCCACTACTTCGTTCCCCTGCTGAATACGCTGTACCTCTTCTTTGTGCTGAGCCAGGTTCAGCTGCTTCTGATATCGGCCTCGGGGCTCATATATGCAGTTCTCATGGCAGTGGGCCTTGTCGCAAGGTCATTCGGAATAACGAGGACGTTCGGCGGCGCGATGATTGCATTCGCACTTGGCATAGGAGTCATATACCCGCTCATGACCGCGATAACCTATGGTTTCATGACCCACGCGATTGACGGGGCGAGGACAGACTTCGCCTGTGCATTCTCCTTTGGATTAAGCCAGAACTTTGGCATCAACAGTTGCCCTGCGCCTTACAATCATAGCGGCGTGGTGTCGAACATGTTAAACTTGATAGTCACATGGGGAGTAGGCACTTTCGCTGCCGCAGGAGGTGTGGGGGGCATAGTCTTCGCCAACTCCATACTCCCCCTCTTCATACCGCTCTTCCGCGCATATGTTATATTCGGAGGTCTTATTTCAATAGGACTGGCGTTCATACCTCTGCTCTCCCTCACGGTTGTCGACGTTTTCATAGTGGACTTCTCGCAGGCGATAGGAGAGAGGATGGATTTCCTCTCACTGCTCACGAGGTTGGTATGACATGGAAAGTAGAATTGGATTTATAGCGCTTGCCCTTCTACTGCTAGTTGGCGCAGCCGGAGCAACGAGCCTCTCCCTGGTCATTCCCGGAGGTGGCGCGCCTACAACAACAGGCGCTGCATCTGCAGGAGGCACCGGCCTCTCGCAGTATTGCGGAAACGTAAATACCGCAGGAGCAGCCGCGATTGTAAGCACGACCGCGCAGTGGTACTGCACCCAGATAAATGCGGCTGCAATTGCCATATGGGCGCATTGGGAGCCGATTGCATTTGCCGCTGCCCTCTTCTCGTTCATGATAGCGGCGGTGCTCATGATGCTCGGCATAGGCATCAGGAACGAGCGCATCAGGATCTTCGGCGTTGGCGAACTCTACGAGGCTATCGCGACTTCTATAATCGTTATACTCTTCACTTTCTTCGCTGCGGTGATGTTCGGCGTGGTGCCTGGATTCTTTGTAGGTCCAATCAACCCTTACAGCACCTCGCTCACTTACATAAGCCACACTATCGCAGGGACTGGGCTGCTTATACAGGAGCTCTA
This sequence comes from Microcaldota archaeon, assembly GCA_964419095.1. GTDB lineage: Archaea > Micrarchaeota > Micrarchaeia > Micrarchaeales > CABMGC01 > JAKAVK01. The sequence goes on along the minus strand of CAYQOG010000018.1, from coordinate 2,421 downwards.
CCAGATAGGAGCCGTTGACTATTTCTACTCGTCGCAGACGCTCTCCACATGCATAGGCTCCGAAGTGGAGTTCGAGTGCCAGGAGGAATTCAACTTCTTCCCTCCGTTGTTCAGGTATGGTGTCATATACCTCTTCTTCTGGCCCGCAGCGTCAGTTCTTGATTTGCTCATTCCGGGATTCATGGCTCTGCACCTTGAATTCTACGCCATAGTATTCATGATGTATGCTGCGCTGCCTGTCTTCTTCGTGCCCGGGATAATATTCAGGGCGCTGATGCCTACGAGGCACCTTGGGGGCATGCTCATGGCAGTTGCGATAGGCTTCTACTTCTTCATGCCCATACTTTTCAGCATAGCATACGGAGCCACAGCAGGCACTCAGAACGGGGCGCTGTCACAGATGAATGCCATAACCTCCGCGCTTGGAAGATACGGCGGATGCACGGCAGGATCAGCTAGCTGCGCAAGCGCGGTTGCCAATTCAGCATCGCCCACCTCGCCGTTGGTCGAGCAGATAGCCACTGCACCCAGCGCGCTCGGATCCTTCTGGCTCTCCGTGCTCTTCTACCCTGCGCTGATCAGCGCAATGACATACGCGTTCATCACGCAGATGGCAGAGCTCTTTGGAGGAATGGCGAGGACCTCTACGAGGCTACGCGGTCTGTGATACGCATAGAGCCGGCTAAATTCCTGGGCGATAGTGGTTTTATAAACGTTGGCGACATTCGTTATATGTAGCGTTAGGGTGGAGACTTGGCATTTGAATTCCGCTGGATATTATTCATAATATTGGTCTCTGCGTCGCTCGCGTTCACGGTAATAGGGGTCGCATTGGGCAATCTCTACATACCCAAGTTCATCTGCGGGCTCCTTGCGATAATATTTGACGTGCTGGCCATGGCCACGCGCTATTTCACTTATCTCTTTGATCCCTTGATGAAGATGAAGAACAGGAAGCTTATCCTCGACAACAATGAGGCCTACATAATGTCACCTGCGGGCAACGCGGTGATGAAGCGAGAGGGGGCGTATGTCTATGCGACAGTATTTGTCAAGATTCCCGTTTATAGGTCAGGCACTGAGATGGAAGATGCGGAGAAAATAGATTTTGCAACCCAGTTCGGCAGGATGCTCTCGATAGTCAAGGACCCTTTCAAGATAACCACTCAGCTCTATGTGTTGAACAAGGATGAATATATAGACAAGATAAGGACCCGGCTCAACGAGGCGCAGGACCGCTATAACCAGATGCTTGCAAGGGAAGGGCTTGGGGAGCAGAAGCAGAAGAAGGAGGCATCGCCTGAAGCGGAACGTGTGCGCGGCGAAGTGACTATGTGGAGGAACATGCTCGATAGCGTTAACCGTGCGAAATCCCACTCGATGACCTCTTATGCTGCAATCACCGCAGCCGGAGGCTCCGAAGAGGAGGCAGTGAACTTGGCGGTTACGAAAGGCGACGAATTGGCGGCGGGGATAAGCTCCACTTACGGGATAACGGCCTCGCTTGCGCTCAACAACGAGATACTCCAGTTCATTGAGCCGGATCACATGATACCGATAGCAAACCTGAGCGAGCAGATAAGCGTTAAGAGCGGAGAGCAGAAATGACAGGGATTTGAATGGTAGACGAAGAAGCGATATTGTATCTTGCAACCACCTCGCTAGCCATGCTCCTGCTGATAGTCACAAGCCCGGGTTACGGCCCTCTCGCGCTTGTCATAGTCATCCTTGCGCTATTGGCGATGGGAGTGATAATCGCCATAAATTACGTTGACTTCCTGATCTTCCCAATGCTCACGAAGGCTCTAGGAATAACCATCGTTCCTGCCAACAACTACAAGATCTCCACAAGCCAGGAGGCCATTATAAAGTACACCAATGGCATCTACTATGCGACCGGCTACCTTACCGGGAACATCTACGGCTATGCATTCTCGTCGCAGCAGTCCATACAGGACACATCAGAACTCTCCGGCGCGGTAGACAGGTGGGAGAGGATAGCAATGAATATAGACTTCCCATTCAAGTTCAACGTAGTCTCGATGCCCGAGAACGTCCAAACCTTCAGGGACGAGCTGGAAGGGCAGCGCGGTTACGTCGAATACCAGATCTCCCACGAGATGAACTCTGCAAATCCCAACTCCATGACACTGCAGGAATTGCAGAGGAAGATGGAGCTGCTGCAGGCGCGCATGGACAGGATCTCCGCCGGCGAGCGGCCGCTGAATACAATCATGTACATAGAGTCGACGGCAGTGGGAGTCAGCGAGAAGGAGGCGCTGGACAACCTGACAGCGCAGCTCAACCAGCTGCAGACGGTATTCAATTCCTTCGATCTAAACATATTCAGGATCACAGGGAGAGAAGTCCACTTCCTGCACGAGTTCGACTACAAGATCCCGTCTCCGGGCGAGCTATTCA
>CAYQOG010000017.1:0-19188 GCA_964419095.1 Microcaldota archaeon | reverse complement strand
TAGCGTATCTCACCGTTCTGAGATCCTTCTTTATGTTGATGAAGTCGATTATGTCAGGATGGTCGACGCTTATGGTTATCATGAGCGCTCCCCTTCTTCCCGACTGGCCTATTGTATGCGTTGTCTCGCTGAATATGTTCATGAATGAAGTTGATCCAGTTGAATGCACAGCGGAATTGTTCACTGGGGATCCCCTTGGCCTAAGTACCGATATGTCGGTTCCCACTCCCCCGCCATAGCTGTAGGTTCGGGCTGCCTCCTTGCACCAGTCGAATATCGCTTCTATCGAGTCTTCCTTTATAGGCAATACGTAACAATTTAAAAGTGTCGATTTTCTCGTCTGCCCTGCGCCGAACATGATTCTTCCGCCTGGAAGGAACCTGAAGTCTCCAAGAAGCCATTTGAACTTCTCCGTCCACTCCGCCCTCTTCGCAGTAGGCTCAACTGAGGCTATTTCACGTGCAACTCTCTCCCAGAGCTGCGGCGGAACCTTCTCCACTATCCTTCCCCTGTCATCCTTGAGCGCATATTTTTCGTAAAAGACCCTTGCACGGATCTCGTCGCCTCCGAAATAATCCAATGTTTCCTTTGGAAGTGTAATTAGGCCCTCTTCAAACACACTCTTCGTTTCTTCAAGGATTTCGGTTTTTTTCTCGGTTTCTGACATAGAAATGCACCCACGACGGCGAGCCGCCCAAACACAACAGGTTGTGCAGCAATATGCCTACAGACACAATTGCTAGTGTATACCTAGAGAGAAAGGTATTTAAAGAGTTCGTGTGGCGCGAAAGGAAATTAGGTAAGAAAATCCATGGATTCACTATTTAAAGACTATGTTTTTCCAATTATTTTTCTCTCGGCGGGCTATTCCAGATTCAGTGCATTCAGGTACTCGCTGAGCTCTCTCATTTTTCTTTTGAACGCCGTTCTTCGCTTATTCTTGACCATTGCCGACCATGCTTCCGCCTTTCTGGTGAATGTTCTCTCCGCCGAGAAGACGTCCGGCACGTCCATCTGGAGATATGAATAGAGCTCTGGGCTCGAATCCACGACGCTCTTCGCAAATTGGAGGAGGAACCTGAAGCTTGTGCTGCTCGTCTTGATGTATCTCTCTATTCTCAGCTCTTTCCACGTGTCTGCGGTCACAAGACCCACGAAGTGGGTCAGCGAGAGGAGTATTCCTATCATCTCGTCGTGCTTCTTCGGTTGGAGGATATGCACCCTGAAGCCGTATTTCTTGAGCATGCGGCCCAGTTCCGAGGCGAACCTCCTTTCCTTTGCGTTGGTAGGCGTGAGTATGAAATTCTGTCCTTTTGCAGAGGCACTTGGTCCGAACATCGGGTGCGTGCCTAGTACCACTGACTTCTTTATGTATCCGTGCATTATCTTCAGGGGGAGCTCCTTCACCGAGGTTATGTCGATTACCTTCTGGTTTGCCTTCAGTTCAGGAGCAATTTCATTTACAATGCGTTCAAGCTTGCCCATGAGCACGGAGATTATCACAAGGTCTGCACCTCTTACCGCTTCGACATTGCTCTTCGCTGCCTTCACGTGCAGCTTCCTTGCGACCTTGAGGCACTTCTGGTATCTTCTTCCTGAAATGGTTACATCGTGGCCCTTCTGATGAAAGAAGCGCGCGAACCATTCGCCCATCTCTCCTGAGCCTCCGATTATCGCTATCTTCATATGATCAGCTTTTGGGCCTTCTTGTAGGAGCCGAGAACCTTGATCGATTTTGTGGCCATCCCAAGCGTCTTGAGGGCAAGCGCCACGTCCTTGTCTTTCTTGTCGCCTGCAAGGTCCACGTAGAAGCTGTACGACCATGGCTGACCCAGAACAGGTCGGGATTGAATGTACGTGAGGTCGACTTTGTTGTCCGCAAACGCATTCAGCGCGTGGAATAATGCGCCAGGATAATTTTTCAGCGTGAATACTATCGAGGTCTTGTTGCCCTTTGTCTTTGATTCGCCCTTTGAGACTACGAAGAACCTTGTGAAGTTGTGCTTGTTGGTCTCTATGTCCTTAGCAAGTATATCCATCCCGTAGATATCTGCGGATCTTGCGCTTGCGATTGCCGCAGCGTCCCTCATCTTTTCCTCCTTCAACATCTTGACGCTGCCTGCCGTATCATAGTATGGTATTGTCTCCGCATTCAGCTTCTGGAGGTATTCCTTGCACTGCCCTAGAGCCTGCTGCAGTGAATAGACTTTCCTTACGCTTTTCAGCGATACCCCTGGACATGCTATCAGGCAGTGGCTTATCCTCATTATCGTTTCCCCAGTCACATGGAGCTTGAAATCTGTGAGCTTGTCGTAGGTCTGCGTAACTGGACCCTCGATAGAATTCTCTATAGGCACTACTCCGTGCTCTGCCTCTCCATTCTCCACTGAGTCGAAGACGTCAGAGATGTATTTCCTCGGGAGGTAAAGCGCCTTTTCCCCGAATACCTGCATGGCTGCCTGCTCTGTGTACGCTCCCTGCTCTCCGTAGAATGCAACCGTCTTGCTCATTGAAAGGCCTCAACTGAAGAAGTCCTCTATGCTGCTCTGCCTTATGTTCTTTAGCGTCTTCCATCTCTCGCGCATGTATTGGCCGAACTCCTTGTTATGCAGGTTGGCCTTTATCGCGTCTATGGTTGTCTTATCTGAGGGATAACCTGAACCTATGTCTATTCCAAGCCGCTCCCTCAGCCTGTCGAGCTCGTCGTCCCTTGTGACCTTTGCGATTATGCTTGCGCATGAGACTACCGGGTAGATGATATCGGCCTTGTGCTCCGATATGACTTTAATGGGATCTGGGCGATCCGTGTTTGGAAGCGTTACTGGAGCCTTTGCGCCTTTTACCTGAAGCGGGAGCTTTGAGAAGAGGCTTACCCTTATTCCGAAGCGCTCTGAGACTATGTCCGGAGAGTCAAGGAATATCCTTTCTGGGGTTGCCTTTGAAGAGTCGATGAGACGGGCGAAGTTGAGCGCCTCCAATTCGTTGAGCGACATGCCTCCTGCCATGGCCCTGTTTATTTCATCCTCGCTTATCTTGTAGACCTGGACATCCTCAGCCAGGGAACATATCTCATCGTACAAGTAGTCGCGCTTCTTCCTTGAGAGGAGCTTGGAGTCCCTGACCCCTATCCTTGAAAGCTTGTTCTCCCGTCCTTTCTGAATTGTGACTACGCTCACAACGAGAGGTCCGATGACAGCGCCGCGGCCCGCCTCGTCGCCGCCGGCAATTATGACAAGATCACCTTTCCGATTACAAACCCTTCTTGTCCACTACAATGTAGTCGTTGACGGCCTGGACGCTTGTGTAAGGGACCTTGAGCTTCCCTTCCTTAATGGAGAGCCTGTTCACGTATTCGCTGTCTACGTTCGGCTCTACGATAAGCGAGCTCAACTTTCCGTTTACCTCGTTTATCTCCGCATCGACAAACTTGCCCAGGTCGAATCCATCTGCTGTAACGACTTCCTTGCCGACAAGCTGTTCGGCAATAACGTATTTTACCATATCTTCACCTAATTTTTATCTCTGACCGTCACTACCTATTGAAATCATAGAATTTATATAACCAGTGGTAGAAAACCACTGTTTTTAAACAGTGAATTAATACCTGTAAAATATATAACTGTACACGCACATAAGTATCTAGGTGTTTGAATGCTTCGTGCCTGCAAATACCGCGCTTATCCTACAAAGAAGGAGAGAAAGGCACTCAATTACCAGATGTCGCTTGCAAAAGAACTCTATAACCTTCTTCTCTCAAAGGCGAAGGAATATTACAAGGAAACAGGAAAGACACTTACAAGATACAAAATGAACAAAATGATAACAGAGATCAAGGAAGGGAATGGGGAATTTGATAGAGTATACTCACAGGTTCTTCAGAACGTTGCCGACAGGGTCTCAAAGGCATATTCCAATTTCTTCGGCAGGGTAAAGGCAAGACGGACAGGTGTGAAAATTAGGGCAGGCTTTCCTAGAGAGAAGACATTTGTTACAAGTCTTACATACCCGCAGTTCGGTTTCACACTCCAGGAAAGAAGCGTTGGCATCTCATTAATTGGGAAAGTACCTATTGTAGTAGACAGAAAGGCAGATGGCGATGTCAAGACAATGACGATAAAGAAGGAAAAGTCGGGTAAATGGCATGTGACATTCGTCTCGGATATAAAAGACGCGAAAGTCCAGCAGAATGACAGACCACAGATAGGAATTGATCTTGGCATAAACAATTATGCGACATTGTCAAATGGTATAAAGATAGAAAACCCACGATTCGGGGAGATAATTTCAAAAAAGATGGGTAAACTTCACAGGCAAATATCAAGAAAAAAGAAGGGAAGTATGAATAGGAGAAAATCGGTAATAAAACTTGCAAGGCTCTCAGAACACCTTGCAATGCAGAGGAATGATTACCTGAACAAGTTATCCCACAACCTTGTCAATTCGTATTCGATGATTGCATATGAAGAGCTGAAGGTTGCAGACATGGTATATAACAGCTATCTCTCACGGGGGATATATGACGCTTCATGGAGTCAGTTCATAAGGATGCTCTGCTACAAGGCTGAGAGTGCTGGTTGCAGGGCAATAGGAGTTGACCCTAAGAATACGACAAAGACGTGCAGCAACTGCAACAATGTCCAGAAAATGTCTCTTTCTGATAGGATATACGAATGCCGGTCGTGCGGCATCTCGATTGATAGAGATTTAAATGCGTCAATAAACATACTGAAAATAGCTACCGTGGGACACACGGGAAGTGACGCCTTCGGAGAAGTTGCCTCTACGACTGCTATTGCGGTCGCAAGCGGTTTCGATGAACTAGGAACTATACTCGGCAGTGATGCCGATGGAAACCCGCACCTTTAGGTGTGGTAGGATGTCATATACCTATTCCCGAAGAAGAGAACATTGATGGTAATGAGGTTGTATTGATGGCAGATGCGATTGGTATGCTCTTTTTCAAGGATAAGCAGCTCAGATTGCTGCTAGCCCTGGCCAACGGGACAAAGGAATGGTACCTGGGCGACCTTGCGAAGGCGGCAGACGTGACATATGTTCACACAAGCAGGTTCGTAAGCAAGTGCCAGGAATCGGGAATAGTTGGAATGGAGAAGCACGGCAAGGCGAAGAGGATATTTCTCACTGACAAAGGAAAGGATGTGGCGGCATCGCTGCAGGGTGTTATTGCAAAGATAAATCAGGCAGCACCGCAGCCACAGGTTCCAAAGCCGCAGCCTCCACCAGTATTACCGCAGTGATCTTAGACTACCTGGAGAACTGTTCTCTTTTTCGCGGCGTTGAGTACGTGCGCATAATCCCGGTAGTGCACGAATGCCGTTATCCCAATCGTGTATTCGCCCTTGTCCGTCCCGACGCTCCCGTTGACGTCGACTCTTGATTCCCTCTCTTCGTTTGGCTTGAGGACGCCTATCCTTATCTCCTTCTGCTTCGCGAAACCCGTCTGATCGAGGCTCAATTTGTCGGGCACTTCGACGACCACTGATGCCATGACCGGCTCATCAGTCAGGTTCTTTATGTTCACCGCCAAGGTCGCATTGCTTCTCGTATTAGCCTGCAGCCTGTATGGAGTGAAAGCAGTAGTTATCGAATAAGGCAGTGCCTTTCCAAGGTTAGCCTTAACGTCCTTCTTTCCGAAGAGTCCGAATATCCCCATTAAATCACGTCGCCTGATTCTGTTTGAGAATAAAGTTATTTAACTCTATCTGCATTCGCCTGATTTCATAAGGAGAGGATGAGGAATGCCACAACCGCACCGGTTATGGCGCATGCGATGTTGGAAGTGTACTTGTTCCCTATCTTCTTCTCCTCGAAATAGCCGAACAGCGAGTCTGCGATATTGCCCGCGAAACCTGCAACTGTCGCTACAGCTATGTAGATTATCGGGAAGTGGAGCGCGATCATGCTCGTGCTTATCAGGAATGCGCCCAGCAGGGCCGCGAAGGTTCCAGGGGCCGTCACTCCGCCCGACTGCCCTTTCTTTGCCTTCTTCATTGTAAGCAGCATCATGGGCTGGCCGTCGAGTATGCCAACCTCGCTTGCGAACTTGTCTGCGGTTATTGCGGCTATGCTGGAGATATAGACAACTATCAGGTTTATCGGAGCCATTCCTTTTGTGGTGTCAAGCAGGAAGATTGCAGCCGCTGCTACCGGAACTATCCCGTTCGCAACCACGTTTCTCCAGCCCCTGCCGCGCTCATACACGCCCATCTTCTCCTTGCGCTCCTTTCCCGTGCCAGTAACCAGGGTTGAAAGGACAAGGAAGTAGATCATTACAAGCAGGAAGACCAGATGCTCGCCGCTCGCCCAGCCAAGGTAGATCAGAGCTATCCCAAGCATCATGGCCGAGACAATTCCGCCCACATTCAGCGTCAGAAAGGTTCGCATATGTATTCCATTTTTATGAAAAGTTCCGCTATTTAGAAAGGTTTATATGTTTGAATATCAATACCTAATCACGAATTCTCTATTGTAGGAAGGGAAAACTGGTCGCCTTGCCAGCGCGTACTTGTACGCGTTGGCCTCTTCCTCTATTTTACCTTCAGCCGCAGCGGAAAATTGCTCTTTTACTGATGATTTGAGAACATTTATATGTTTTCGCGAGCATATCATAATACTAATCTTTTGCTGCAATAAAACAACTGGTGGGGAGCATGGCCAAGGAGAAAGGTATAAAGTCCATAGAGGATTTGCCCGGTATAGGACCAACCACGGCGGAGAAGCTGAAGAATTCGGGATTCGAGACGCTTGACAGTGTGGCGGTGGCAGTGCCAGCGGACCTTGCAGATGTCACTGGCATGAGCCTTGAGACCGCAAAGAAGGCGGTTGAGGCTGCAAAGACCGCAACTACGCTTGAATATTCATCTGCATCAGAGGTGTATGAAAAGAGGAAAGGGCTCGGAAGGATAAGCACAGGCGCATCAAGCCTGGATGAGATCCTTGGAGGAGGAGTCGAGACCAATGCCATAACAGAAGTATATGGAAAGTTCGCCTCAGGTAAGACTCAATTGGGATTCCAGCTCTGCGTCAACGCACAGCTTCCTCACGATAAGGGCGGACTTGAAGGCAGTGTTCTATTTATAGACACGGAAGGGACCTTTAGGCCTGAAAGGATAGAGTCAATTGCAAAGGCGGCAGGCATAGACGCGAAACAGGCGCTGGACAACATAAGCGTCGTGCGCGCCATTTCATCCGACCAGCAGGTCCTTGCACTGGACAGGGCAGACAAGACGATAAAGGAGAAGAACATAAAGCTCATAGTAGTGGACTCGCTGATGAGCCTGTTCAGATCCGAATACCCCGGGAGAGGAGCATTGGGAGAGAGGCAGCAGAAGCTCAATGCGCATATACACAGGCTGCAGAGCCTTGCGGACACTTATGGACTCGCGGTCTACATAACCAACCAGGTCATGGACAATCCGGCGATACTTTTCGGCGACCCTACGACTCCAGTGGGAGGGAACATTGTGGCTCACGCCGCTACGACTCGGCTCTACATGAGGAAGAGCAAGGAGGCAAAGAGAATCGTAAGACTGGTAGACTCGCCAAGCATGCCTGAAGCCGAGGCAGTGATAATGATAACTCCTGATGGAATAAGGGACTGATTCATGCTCATCCTTATAGGCCTGGGCCTTGAGACCAAGGACATTTCGCTGAGGGGACTGCAGGCTGCGACAGAAGCAGACAAGGTTCTATTTGAGCAGTACACTTCTTTCATCTCAAAAGAATACCTCGATTACCTCAAGGAAGCGACAGGCCAGGAAATGGTTTCCATAACAAGAGAGGATATGGAGGAGAAGGCGGAGGCGACAATAAAGGATGCGAAAGACGGAAATCTCGCAATACTCGTGCCGGGAGACCCGCTCGTCGCAACAACACACTATTCAACGCTCATCGATGCGGCGCACAAGATGAAGATAAAGACAAAGGTATACCATGCCGCGTCTATCTACTCTGCTGCTGTCGGCGAGAGCGGGCTTGATGTCTATAAATTCGGACCGCCGGTCACAATAGCATTCTGGTCCAAGAATTACAAGCCCGTTTCCTTTCTCGACTCGATAAAAAGGAATCTGGAGAATAACCATCATACGCTGCTGCTTCTAGACATAGACCAGAAGAATAAGCGGCCTATGAAACTCTCTGAGGCGACAGAGCTGCTGAAGAATGCGGAATTGGAGAGGCTCTTCGACATAATAAACGAAGGCTTGAGGATAGTGATACTTGGAAATGTCGGGAAGGACGATCAGGAACTCGCTTATGTGAGGATCGGCGACGCAAACAAGGTCGAGAAGAGGTTCGAGGGAAAGGTCCTCTCACTTGTTGTCCCCGCACAGCTCAGCTTCGCTGAAAAGGAATCGCTTGAAAGACTCTGAGGCTATGCCACCTGCCTGCCGCGCGAGATGCTCGCTGCTGTCTTCGCCTGCCCTGTGAGTTTTGGCGTCATGTATGTCTCAAGCATGCGGATTATCCTGCCGAATCCGGCCTGCGCTCTCTCGTCCTCGTACTTTACCGCAAGGTCCAAGCCCCTCCTCGCCACATCCAGCGGGCTGTGGCCGAGTGCATTTTGCGCGCTGACCGTCTCCTCGTTCACCCGGTGCTGGTTGGCATTTGCGAAATCCCTGATGCCGGTCTTGTATAGGAGGTTATGGAGCTCCCGGGAGCTCATATCTGCAACAGTCTTGTGCAAGTTGTTGCCGCCCTGGATTTCTTCTGCAAGCATGTCAGATATTTTCCTTTCCCTGTTTACTGCAACGCCGCTCCTGAAAAGGTCTGCGAAAGGACTTGCTTCTGCAGATCTGTGAACAGGCTGGGCGAGCAGTTCTGCAGTTTCGCTTAATACGCTCTCGCTTGCCGCGAGCGCGGCTTCAACGCTTCTTTGGCCGGCGGTTGCGCTTTGAGGCTTTGCCGAGCTGCCTAGAAGAGCGTTCACACTTTCAATAAGCTCGTCTACTTCAGTCGCCATCCCGGTCATCCCAATTACAACTTTATGAGGATGGTTTATAAAGTTTCTCTACAAACCGCCCGGCGTTTGAATAGACATTTCATATTCTGTCAGCCCTGCGGGCAGCTCGTTCGGTTCGAGGCGCCCGAATCCGAAGGTTGTGAGGCCTCCGCGCAGGTGCTCATGCGCATGCCATATTGCATCTGCAGCGGTGATTGTAATAGGTCCTACTTCCGTGCTTACCGATACCTTTAATCCCAGCACTGCGGGCTTGCCGGCTATCATTTGCGCGGCAATAGGATCGAGCAGTGAAATCTGTATTGCCAGCGGCCAGTTGACATGCATGGCCTCTTCCCTCACCGTCAGAATGAAGTCCTTCATGTCGATCGGCATGATCCTTCTTATCGCGTCAGGAAGATCGTATCCGTGCGTTGGCTTGAGTGGCAGTATCGGATGCTCGATACTGGTTGCATCAAGGACCATTTTCCTATGCATGGTGTTCTCAGGCCGGCTGAGGAGATCTGTTATGGGCCTTGTGTCGTGGTCATCCGTTGCCCTGACGTATGCGGATATGATTTCCCTTTTTACTTCATCAGGCCTTTTCAATGGTATGATCTGCGCTTCTCTTGCGGGCTGCTCTAGCTGTCGCGGTGCACGCACCCTCTGCCTTGGCGCATAGTCCAATGTCATAAGTGCCCCCTGCAGTCCGGATCGAACTGATTACCCACACGATCGCCGATTACACTAAGATTGATTTGTTTATAAATCTATCCTGTGGCAACGACGTTTGCACAAGCTACTTTGCGCGCCAATATTTCATTGTGTCGAGGAGGGCTATGGAGCCGAATCCCTGGACGAACCAGACAGATGCGAATCTGAAGAATATTGTTATAAGCGACGCAAGACCCACTGTCACCTCGTTAGGGAAGAAAAGCAGAAGGTATCCTATGAGCGCTGCGTCAGTTATCCCTAGAGTCGCGGGAAGCCCTGAGACCATGCCAAGTATAAGCGAGGATGAGAAGATGAAAAGAACAGTAGGTATGTCTGCAATAGTCAGGGGCACTCCGAAAGCAAGCATTACGTAGTAGAGCGCCAGGCCATTCAGAAACATTGCAGGTATGGTGTATATCATCGAGTAGACATATGTGCTTCCCGAGAGCATCCTGTTGTTCTCGAAATAGATGTCTCCTGTCTCAAAGATTCCCCTGAGCCTCTTTATCTTTCCGAATTTTTTCTTGACATATTCAAACGGCCTTCTCACGTAGATGAATATGAAAGGGATCAGGAGCAGTATTGTTATCACAACTGAAACAAAGACGAATTTTCTCAGGAATATTGTCGTTGCAAGAAGTATTACGACGAAGCCGAGGAAGTCAGTGAAGATGTCGGCCACGACAGCGGGGAATGTCACTCCGAATTTTATTCCGGTAAGCTTGTTTATCGTGTAGGAGACCACTGCCCTCCCCCATCTCCCAGGGGTTATGTCCATCGAGTACATCGAGAGGTAAATCATGAAATTTTGCCTGGTCGGGATCTTGACCTTCAGCTTCCTCATGTATTGATGCCATTTCGGGTACCTCATTACGTATCCTATGAAGATCACCAGCAGGGCAAGGGCGAAGTAGTAGGGATTCAGTGAATAGAGGCCCCGTATGAAATTCTGGTAGCCTTCGTTGTATATTGCAAACGCGGCTATTGCGACGAAGACGGCAAAGCTAGCGATCAGTATTATTGTTATAAGCAGTCTTATCCTTCCTATTCTCCTTTCGTACTCTATTCCTTTGCTTATCTTGTCTATGTCACCTATGCTGAGTGCCGCCCTGATCCTGCTTCTCCTGCTCTCCATCCCAACCAGTCAACTATTTCTCGAATTTTATTATGCGCTTCCTTGCGGCCTCTGAATCGATGCACAGCAGGGCGACCTTGCTGTGTTCATGGTAGTCCACTACAGTGTACCCGGATTCTTCCGCTATCTCATCCGCGAACTGTTCTATCTCTTCCTTACTAGGCATCTGCTTGTACGAGAGGTTCCTCTCCTCCCCGCGCGCGCCTCCAACGAAGGAGAATCCCTTTACCTCTACATAATGCGGCTTGCCCTTCTTTACAAGTTCGGCGTATCCTTTCGCATCGAGCATGTTAAGTCCGCGTATCAGGGTGAGCCTGAAAACTCTCCTTGTATCGAGTTTTGCGAAGACCTCAAGGAAGTCCTGGAAGCTACTCCATGCGTTAAGCGTCTTCGGCCTTGTGATCTTTTCATATGCTTCCTTGTTGGGAGCCTGTATTGAGACATAGAGCTGTGTTGGAAGCACTGTGAGCGCCTTCAGCGCGTTTGTCATTGTGCCGTTTGTTACGAGGAATGTGCTTATCTTGCGCCTGTGGAACTCTGTGAGCAGCTCGCTCATCTTTGGATAGAAGAGCGGCTCTCCAGTCAGGCTCAACGCGACGTGGGCAGGATTCTGCGCTTCGATCCACTTGCTTACTTCCACCTTCTCATTTCCCTTGTATCCGCTTATTATCTTCTTGTGCTCCTCTACCAATCCGTCAACTATCTTTACAGGGTCGTCCCACTGGCTTATAGCGTTTATCTCGTTCCACTTGAAGCCTTCCTCTTCAGGGATGATCCTCCAGCAGAATGAGCATGCGAGGTTGCATCCCACTGCGGGAGTGGCCTGTATGCACCTGTGGCTCGTTATGCCGTAGAATCGATTCTTGTAGCAGCCCGTTGGTTCCTTCATCATGCTGGTTGCAGTGTAGTTGCAGATTTTCGTGGCAGAGTGCTTTCCCACAAAGTGATAGCCCTGCTTTCTCATTTTATCGGCAAGGTCCGCTGGCATGTGCGGATCTGCCTTCAGTTTCTCGCCTATCTGCACTGCCACTTCATTATCTTCCATGCAATCCTTTGATTTTGTTATGATGATACATTATTAATGTATTTAAGCATAATGAATCATCTGGCCTGGACGGATATTTGCGTGGATAATGGATGCTTAAACTGAGACTTGTATCGGGGGGCAGGATCGTTGCTGATGACCAGTCTACGAAAGACATCCTTGCGAACGGAAACATAGGCATGGAAGTGGATGGAGAGCTCTCTGTTACAGTGGAAGAGGCCCTCTACCTGATGGACGTGCGGAATGCAGAATGCACTGAAAAGGGCAAACAGATAACTTTCAACGACCTGGCAAGGCGCTTCTGGAAAACCGAGAAATTCGCTGCCAGATATTTCACGTACAAGGACTGGAGGGACCGCGGGCTTATAATCAAGTCTCCGGATTCGGCATATCTTGAGCCTCCGAAAATCTCTGCAAAGGCGTATCCGACATCAGCATTGCATCTTCCTTCATACAAGGTGAAAGGGATATTCTTCAAGAGCGACCTGGTCACCATAGTCGATAATCCTGAGAAGGGGAAGGAGCTCTACGACAAGTTCTGGTTCGGGCAGTACGGTTCATACAAGGCTGCGGATCGCGGGCAGCTGAACAAGCTTGATATCTACGAGACATTGTACCTTGTGGAGCACGGTACCCTTGAGCTTGAAAACGCTTCGAAGAAGGACCTCTTGAAATATGCCACATCAAGGAGGAAGGACTTCCCGAAGCTCTACGAAGTGTATAGGGACTGGAGGGAGAAGGGCTATGTGATAAAGACAGGGTTCAAGTTCGGCACGCACTTCCGCGTATACTTCCCAGGAGCACGGCCCATGAACAGCGAGAGCAAGGACTGGGTGCACTCGAAGCACGTCATACATGTCTTCCCGAAGGACTCCACGCTTTTGATATCTGAGTGGGCCAGGGTCATAAGAGTTGCCCATTCTGTCAGGAAAACATTCATACTTGCAGTGCCTGGGGAGCCGGATCTCAAGAAAGTGGGTCTTGACTACATACTCTACCACAGGAAAGGCGGAGAGGCAGAGAGCCCTGCAACTGACCCGCCAAAGAGCGCGATGCTCTCCCTCAGCGAGGAGGAATACATAGGAGGGAGGGAGTTCGCAGGCGCATTGCGCGAGGCAAGGGAGAGGAAACTTGAGCTCATAATAGCCATAACGGACCGTGAGACCGCGGTGACGTACTACCGCATAAAGCAGATAAAACTGCCAAGCAGCAGGCACGAATACTACGAAATCGACTGGCTCCAGCCATGAGCAGGCATCAACGTTTAGTACGTGCGCAGTTTGAGCCCTCTTATCCTGTCGAAGTGTGCAGTGTTTCTCGTGAATAGCTCTATGTTGTACTGCATTGCTGTTGCAGCGATGTAGATGTCATTTATGCCTATCACCTTGCCTTGGCGTATGAGGTCGGAGTGTATCATTGCGCTTGTTTCCACTATTTCTTGGGTCAAGGGAAGGATCTCGAACCTGCTTATGTCCTGCCTTGCGCTTGTGAGTCTTGATTTGAACGTCGTTTTCTGATCATAGTATTTCAGATAAACTCCAAGCAGGTATTCGTGCATTGATATCACGGAGAGCGCAGGCGGTGTGCCCTCCCTGTCTATTTCCTCGGCTTTCTTCAACGCACCGCTATCGCTGTTTATCAGGTCTATCAGGTATGTCGTATCGAATAGCTCCAGATACTCACCTACTCTCTGAAAGCTCCTTTTCGGTCTTTGATTCCGCCTTTTTGATGGCCTCTTGCGCCTTCTTCCAGTCATCCTTGCTAAGCGTCTCCTTCCCAGCTATGCTTGCAAGGCTGGGCCTTCTTTTTAGGCTCCGTTTTATGAGCTCAGAGAAACTCTCGTCATTTATCTTTGAGTTTTTCATAAGCTCATATGCCTCATCCGATACGGCAATGGTCTTGGCCATAGTATCGATATACATATGCATATTGATATATATAAGTCTTTCCATTTTGTACAGCAAATATGATTCCGTTATTCCGACGGACTACGAAAGGCTTTTAATATCTTACTCCTAAGAGGATTCAGGTGACCTTATGAAGATTTCAGAGATTTACCGCATGGACATATACAGCGATGGCGGACAGTACCTAGGAGAAGTGCAGGACGTGATAGTGGATCTTGAGCGCGGCGAAGTAAGCAGGCTGCTCATGATTCCATGGAAGAGCGCAAAGGGTGACGCAAAGAGCGTACTCAAGCAGAAGAGCATCCTCTACAAGAATGTCAAGAATGTGGGAGATGTGGTTCTGGTATCGGCGCCTTCGCCCGCATCGCAGGAAGCGAGCTCCCAGGAAGCCAACGATCTCTCAAGGTAATTAGTGCGATTTTTAGTTGCACACTTATTTGTCCTTAGATGGAGCTTTGAATGATGAAGCATTTATAAGTTTTAAGTGCGACTTGTAGGTGTGCTTATTGTGGAGAACGCTTTTCCTATAGACCTTAATGAGAAGGAGCAGGAGGTAGTGAAGCCTTTCTTCACGAACCAGGACAAGCACATCTTTGGGCTTGTGAACCTGCCTGAAGTGGTCAAGGGGAGCTTGTTCTCAAGGTACAGCAGGTCGGAGAAGAGCGCAAGGCGGCTTCTGCTTGACGAATTCATACCGAACAAGGAAGTTATGGAGGTTATTGAAGCACATGCACCTCACAAGAGCCTTGAATCGGCCCTAGCAGTGAACAAGGCAGAGGAATTCTACCAGCGCGTTCTTGTAGGATACGGAGACGATTCTGTTGCGGAGCTTGCTAACGGTCATATCGCTTGCGAGAACATCTCGAGTCTTGGCGGGGATCTGCTTACAGACTCGAGGCTTGGCCTCTCATTCCTTGAGAAATCTGCGCGTTACATACCCTTCGACAAGATGGTAGACGGGAAGTGGCTCTGGTACAGGGAGCCAAATCTCATGGAATCAAGGTTCGGCGATGAATACGAAAGGACATCGAACAAGATATTCGAGCTCTACGCGCAGTGGCTGCCTATTGCTATCAATTACATAAAGGAAGTCACGCCGCGGGATCCAGAGGCGACGGAGCGCGCATACAACAGCGCCGTGCGCGCGAAGGCGTGCGACATACTCAAGAATATGCTGACGGCAGGCAGGCTTACAAATATAGGATTGTCGGGCAACGGGCGCGCCTACGAATATCTCATAACGAAACTCTATTCGAGCGAGGTCCCTGAGGGTAAATGGCTTGCGAAGGAGATCCATGAGGAAATGTCCAAGATGATTCCATCGTTCGTGAAGAGGTCGCAGCCATCAGAATACATAATAGGGACAAGGGAGGCGATGGCCGCGTATATGAAAAAGAACGGGCATACCCAGAAGGCTGCGCCTGAAAGCAAGTCCAGTGTAAAGCTCATAGACTATGACAAGGATGCCGAGGCAAAGGTGCTTGCGGGCATGCTATTCCCTTACTCGGCGCTTTCGCTTGAGGCGCTGAGGAAGGATATCGAAAAGCTGAATGCTGATCAGAGGAAAGAGCTGATAAGGGAATATCTCTCGCGAAGAAGGAACAGGAGGGACAAGCCGGGCAGGGCGCTCGAGAATGCTTTCTATACATTCGAGATATGTGCAAGCTACGGAGCTTACAGGGACATACACAGACACAGGGTGCTCACACTTGACAAGCAGAGGCTTACCACCGACCTTGGATACGAGACGCCGGAGGAACTTGAGGCATTGAATCTCAAGAGGGAGTACCAATCTCTGATGCAGGAGTGCGCGGAACTCTACCACAAGATTGCGGAACAGATGCCTGTCGAGGCGCAATATATAGTGCCCAGATGCTATTTCATCAGGTATTACATCAAGCTCAACCTCAGGGAAGTGTATCATCTCACGGAATTGAGGTCGACGAAGCAGGGTCACCCTGACTACAGGAAACTGGCGCAGAACATGAAGCTCATGATCGAGAGGATACATCCTTCGCTGATCGAATATATGCAGGTGGACATGAACGACTATGCACTTGCAAGGATAGACAGCGAGAAGAAAATAGACAGGAAGCTGGCTGAACTGGACAAGAAGGAAGCGATGGGCAAGTGATAACATGATACTCTCCGCGAAGAAGATACTCGAGTTGAACAAGGAGCACAAGCTGATTGAAGGCCTTGCAGACAGGGAACTCAACAATCCAGAGGGAGTCGGAATCGACCTGAGGGTAGGATCAGTCTATGAGATCGAAGGAGAAGGTTTCCTCGGCGAAACGGAGAGAAAGACTCCAGACATAAAGAAGATAGCGGACATAAAGGACGGCGACAGGGAAGTTATACTCAAACCCGGAGACTTCGTGCTTGCGACTACCATTGAAACGGTGAATCTGCCTGCTGAGAAGATAGTCGTGGAGGAGGGGATGCCTGCAAGGCATATAATCGCGGACGTGCATCCAAGGAGCACGCTGCAGAGGTCAGGGATCTACTTCAGGGGAACGAAAACAGACCCCGGTTACAAAGGAACACTCACATTTGCGCTTGCCAATCTCGGAAAGTCTAACTTCAGGCTCGAGATGGGCGCACGCTTCGTAAACATCGTATTCGCACAGGTGGTGGGAGACATACATCGCGCCTATGAAGGCCAATGGCAGGGCGGCAGGGTCTCGGCCGACAAGAAAGAAAAGCAGGTCTGATTACCTGTACATTCCTCCTTCAGTAGTACTCTTTGTCGCCGGATTCTTGGGCATCGACTTGTCGGCCAGCTGCCTTTCGAGGTTTGCTATATTCTCGGGGAGGATCTTGGCAAGCGCCTTTGCAGTGTTCTTTGTTATAACGAATTCGCCCAGCGCCTGGTTCTTTGCCATGTCTATGAAGATCAGGGATATCTGACCCTCCTTCTCGATGTTTTCTTTCTCATCCTTGGCAGCCTTAACCTTTAGCATTATCAGGATTTCGTCTGCGAATATGGGCTTTACGTCAACGAAGTTCAATTGCCTTTGTTCTTCGACCATTCTATCATCGATTATTTCTTGAACTCCTTGCTTATCCGCGACGGCAACGGGGTCTTGGTCCCGAAGTACTTGCCATGGTATGCCTTCTCCACCGGCGATGATAGCGTCTCGAAGATCAGGCAGCAGAAACGCATGCCCGGAAGGATGGAGATTGGAAGCTTGCCTATGTTGCTTATCTCAAGCGTCAACCTCCCTTTGTACCCTGGGTCTACGTGGCCTGCTGTTGAATGTACCCCTATGCCCAGTCTCCCAAGGCTTGACCTTCCGTCTATGTGGGCCATGAGGTCGGTTGGCAATTCTACATGCTCCTCAGTTATGCCAAGGACGAACTCGTCAGGGTGGAGTATGAAACTTCCTCCTTTCGGGATCTCAACTGTTTCGGTATCAGGTTCGTAGTGCTCATCAGACAAATCAACATACGCCTTGTGCGTGACCTTGAATATCTTGAACGTGGTTCCGAGCCTGAGGTCAACGCCTATGGTCTTGAGCTGCTCCTTCTCGTTGTAAGGGCTTATCTTGATCTTGCCCTGCTTGATGTACTTCCTGATGTCCTTGTCGGATAATATCATAGAAATCAGTATATGCTTTGGATTAAAGGTTTAAATGGCTAACGCAATAACTCAATTTCTTTGAGGATTTCCTTGCTTATTTCTTCCTTGCCAAGGTTTGCGTCTATTTTCAGCCATTTTGCTCCGGTATACCTTTCGCTGTACAATTGCTCAAATATCATTCTTATCTTGTGCATATACTGCAAATCTTTTTCATGCCTGTCAAGTGATCCCTTTTGTTTCATCTTTCTCTTTAATGAGCTTTCAGGATCAAGGTCAAGGTATACGATCAGGTTGGGTGAAGGAAGGCCAACTGCATCTTCAAGCTCCTTCATCTTCCCATACGCTATGCCGCCAGCAGATTGGTATGCTATGGTGGACAAGAAGTATCTGTCAGCTATTACAATCTCGCCTTTCAGAATCTTTTTGGATATAGAAGCAGCATCCTTTGCCATATCGGCGACAAAGAGCAGACAGAATTCCATTACGCTAAGAGTTATTTTTTCCTCAAGGTGCTCCATTATGATATGGCCATACTTGGATGCGGTATTAGGATACTTGTAATAAGAGAATTTGACCTTCGCCTCTTTTAGTTTCTGCATAAGCAGTTCTGACTGGGTTCCTTTCCCTGCACCTTCTATGCCCTCTAGGCAGACAAGTAGACCTTTCATCCCATTCCCAATTACGTTACTTAAACCTGCAATTGGTTAATAAAGGATAATGTGAGATAATAAACATCCGCTCCTATCGTCTAGTCCGGCCAAGGACGCGGGGCTTTCAACCCCGCAACACGGGTTCAAATCCCGTTGGGAGCAAAATTCTTTTGCGACTGCAAGGCAGCGTTGTATATCTGTTGGGCACTTAACTAGAATACCACTTCCCAGTGGGAGCAAATCAGATTTTGACTTCCTAAACAAAGCCCGAGAGCTCAGCTTGGAACTTGAAATTCACATGCCAGAGCATGTTGTATACACTCACTCCTTTATCGTACAGTCACATTGGCAGACACAGACGCCCCGTTCTCTCCTCCCACAACAAGCTTGTATGCCGATCCGCTTGAAGGGGTTATTATTATGCGTCCCCCACCGAAGCTTAGTTTACCGCTGAACGTGAATGTCGCAGTGGAACCGGCTGTGAGATTGTATCCGTAGTACTGTCCCGTTAACTCGTTGCCTGAAGACGGCAGGATAAGGGTGCCGTTCGAACTGACCAGGAAGTTGAACATGCGCGTATGCTGCGCAGTCAATCCTTCATGCACTAATTCAGACTCAAATTCGCTCTGGTTTGAGTTTGATGCGCTTGAATCTGATATTTCGGAAGGTACGTTGGCGTTGTCTCCAAGGGTATTTCTTGTGCTCGTGTTTGCAGTTGCATTGGCCTTCACCCCGAGACCATTGTCTGAAGATTTGTGCGCGGCGCTTTCATTTTCATTGCCATGAACCATAAGGCTGCCGTTGTCTTCTATGACACGCACCATGGCATTTGCACCTACAAACGATGCAACTACAACGCTGTAGTTGCCAAATACCAAGACGTGCCTAAGCACCACGCTGGTGTTTGAATTGTCCTTTACGGTTACTGAAAAGTCTGTGAAGTTGCCGGACACATTGAGCGATGACGATACTATGCTTATGTTGGGCTTTACATCTTCAAGGTCATTTCTATCGCTTGCGTTAAGGGCTGACCTGGAGCCTACTATTTGCGATGATGCATTATGCTGGCTTCCTACAATTATCGCCCTCACTGATGGCACCATGACGAATACCGTTGAATTTGCAGTGTATATCGCAGCTACTGTTGGAGAGAGGTCTAGCAGCAGGCTGGATGTCGCATTTACCTTGCCCTCTCCGG
>CAYQOG010000016.1:0-20656 GCA_964419095.1 Microcaldota archaeon | reverse complement strand
AAATTGATATGTTTGCAAAGATGTATAATACTAGCTACTCGGAATTCATCCCACCCCTGAAGAGTGCGGGCTTCCTTCCGAGATTTAGGTGAGATAACGAATGGCCAAATTTTACGTTGCTACCCCAATATATTACGTCAATGATAAGCCACATCTCGGTCATGGCTTTACTACTGTTGCGGCTGACATAATAGCCAGGTGGCACAGGCTGAAAGGGGAGGATGTTCTCTTTCTCACAGGCACTGACGAACACGGGGAGAAGAATGCGAAAGCTGCTGAGGCATCGGGGAAGTCGCCGCAGGAATATGTAGACAGACTTGCGCAGGTGTACAAGGAGGTCTGGAAGAAGCTCGATATTTCCTACGACGGTTTCATAAGGACCTCAAGCAGGGAGCACGAGGCAGTTGTTGCCAGATTCATAGGACTCATGGAGAAGAGCGGCGACATATACAAGGGCACTTATGAAGGATGGTACTGCACAACCGATGAGACATTTCTCACGGAGCTTCAGCTGGTCGATGGAAAGTGCCCTCATTGCGGAAAGGATGTCAAGAAGGTCAAGGAGGAGAGCTACTTCTTCAGGCTCAGCAAATACCAGCAGAAACTGCTAGACTACTACGAGAAGAACCCAACTTTCCTCTCGCCAAGCTCAAGGTCTCTCGAGATTAAGAACCGCGTAAAGGACGGGTTAAAGGACCTCTCGATAACAAGGAAGGCGCTTACATGGGGAGTGCCGTATCCATCGGACAAGAATTATACAGTATACGTATGGGTTGAGGCCCTGCTCTTCTACCTTACAGGGGTGCAATGGCCTGGAAAGATGAGCGAGAAGTTCTGGCCTGTCGACCTGCACCTTATTGGAAAGGAGATCAACTGGTTCCATACGGTGATATGGCCGGCGATGCTCTTCTCCGCGGGGCTCGAGCCTCCAAGGAGGGTATTTGCCCACGGTTGGTGGACCGTCGACGGCAAGAAGATGTCGAAGTCCCTTGGAAATGCCATCGACCCTGTGGTAATATCAGACAAATATTCGGTAGACGCATTCAGGTATTTTGTAATAAGGGAGAAGCCGCTTGGGGACGACGGCGACTTTTCGGAGAAGGCGCTTGTGGCGCGTATAAACGGGGAGCTGGTTGCGGACCTTGGAAACCTTCTTTCAAGGACCGTATCCCTGGCTGAGAAGTTCAAAGGGGAAATAAACGGGAAGGCAGAACTGGAAGGAAACCTGCACCTCGAGAAGATAGACAAGCTAATCCAGGAAGAGGACCTGACGGATGCGCTCGAGGAAATATGGTCATTCATAAGATCCGCAAACAAATATGTGAACGAGAAGGCACCGTGGAAGCAGGAAGGCGCGGACCTTGCAAACTCGCTCTATAATCTGATAGAGGCGTGCAGGATAATCTCAATTCTCATTTCCCCGTTCATGCCTTCAACTTCGGCAAGGATGAATGAGCAGCTCGGGGTGAAGGCAGGCATGCTCAATGACTGTAGGTTCACGGAGTTCAAGGGAAAGGTAAAAAAGGGAGAGTACCTTTTCAGGAAGGTTGAGTGACCTACTCTGGCACGTTCTCCTCCTTTGCCTCTGTTATTCCGAAGCCGCTTGCGTTGCCGAAGATGGTAGCGTTGGAGATGTTCCTGTCCTCGCTTCTCCTTATTCTTGAGAAGAGAACTACAACGTTCCCTGTCTGCACCTCGCCGTAACCATCAACTGTTATCCTGACGTTGCTCTGATAGGTCGAGCCGGACCCGACTGCCCCTGCGCCCCGCAGTGCGTGCTTGAGTATTCGCCTGGATATCTCCTCAGGCTCGAGGAACTTGGTATCTCCGTCATCGTCGCTGGTCGTGCTTGTTGTGGATGTGCCTATGTCTTGCCTTAATAAGATGGCGAGAGCGGCGTCAACCCGCCTGCTTTCCGCCCGCTCTGCCAGCATATTCCCCACATGATGTATTGAAGCCTGCCGTGATATTTAAGAGTTGGCAGAGGCAAATTTTTCGGAGGAAAAGGTTAAAAGGCGCGCCTGAGCATTACAGGTTATAACTACTTCTCTACTTCATCCAGCTTAGCATGCGCGCGCAAGCTCCTGAAGCTCGTGGACATAGTTTCCTGCGAGAAGTTCCGGCTGGTCGGAGCGCATCACAAGCCCATGGAAGAGCTGCGCCAGCCTCCTTTCCCCAGCCTGGTATCTCTCCGCAGGCTCCCTGTTCATTATCGGAATGCTCCAGTAGAGATCGACAAACCTGCTTGTGCCCTTGCCGGGTCCGCCGGATATCAAGACCGTAAAAACATCATGGCGCTCCCTGAACGCTCCTATCTTCTCCAGGTATGCCTGCCTTTTTACGTGCACGCCCTTTATTGCGTGCCTTATTGCTCCGTTCACTTCTGCCTCAGCCCGACCGTTTTCCGCATATGATGCATCGCGGATCAGTTCCTTCCCGGCCAAGCTGCTCTCTTTTGCGGTGGGAATGTTCTCTGCAACGCTAGGCGCGAGCAGGCTTATGGCCTGCTTTGCTATGTGCATGTTGTCGATGCTGCCCCTCGGATTCCACTCGATTATTCCTACTTCCAGCATCCGCGTGAGCAGGTCGTATACCTCTGCGTTAGTCCACGGCATCCTTGTCTTGTCCGCCAGGCTCTGCGCCCTCGACTCGAGATAGCGCTCCTGTGCAGGCGTCAGCTTCTCCGCAGCCTCGCGTGCCTCAATCTCAGCGCGGTATGCCTCATGTATCGCGCTCACTGTCTTTGCAACCTGCATGACTGCGCGCTTCTTGGAAGCAAAGCTGTGAGGTTCTATTATTACGGGCTTGCCTTCCATTGTGAGTCTGAGCGCAAAATCCGGTTTGTATGAATGAATGCCATCGCCAACCTCGAATTGGTGTATCTCGTAGTAGGCGGGTATGCCGCTTGCGAGTATGACCTTCTTGCACGCCTCCTCCGATGCGCTCTTTACAGGGGTGTCAATTGTGAGCCTTGATAGTTGAATGGTCTCGCTCAGTCCAAGCCTCTCTGTAAGGAATCTGTCCGCTTCGAGCAGTCTTGGTCCCCTTGTAAGAACTGCAGGCATAGGATATACTGAATGTTAGGCTTTTAAATGCATGCTATGAAATTCTTGCAGGATAATAATGGCAGCGCGGGACGTATACATAGAGCTCTTCCTGATCTTCGTCATCTCCTTCCTTATACTCACTTTTGCGAAGAACATAGGCGAGCAGCTTGTCTTCATGCTCATAGCCTTCATACTCAGCGGCCTGCTTGAGAATACATTCACAAGCGGCATAAAGGGCGTGATAAACCACCCTTTAATTACGAAAGGCAGCGGCATGGAGGCGAAGGCGGAGCAGCTTCATGAGAAGAAATACATCTTCTTCCTCTTCTTCCTCTTCGTCGTGGCTTCTGCGCTTATAGGCAGCGGGGTTTCGAACTACATACTCAATGACGTGGTCTATCCTTCGATAGGCAGCGTGCAGGGGGCGCTGTTGATAAGCGGAATAATAACACTGGTACTGTACATGACGATGCTCTGGACATTCGGAGAGAGGCTGATCAACCCGACTTCCGCAGGTTTGCTTGTGATACTTGTCGTGATAGTGTTGCTCTTCATCTTCTTCTCAGGGTACACCAATTCAGTTGTGAACTACTTCTCTTCCTCCTTCCACACTCTTACCGGTTTTCTGAGGTAGGCTCGCGGCGCTTGAGGGAGGTTTGGCTGCTTTTATATACCTTCGCTGCCAAGCATTATTGAATTCTGGAGATCAAAATGGCAACTAGGAGAGACCGTGAGATAGGGCATTATGGCGTCCACAACAAGGCGGTAGGCGCGCTTGCAGTTGCAGCGATTGCGATAAGCATATTTGCCATGATAATCTCGCTCTTCGCGCTTTCCACAGCATCGATGTTCTTCCGCTCTTCGCAATCGTCTTCTACCAACAGCAGCTCGGGTTCCCTGGGCTCTACAATCGCCGGGATAAACCAGCCATTGAATTCGTCTGCTCTCGCGGTGATAAACAACGCTCCCAATTCATATTTCGAGACCGCGGGGCTCATGGCCCTCAACCGATCGATAAACAACCAGCTCATCGCCACGGCCAGCAATGTAAGCCCATACGTAGTCAACGGAAAGCCTTCCGTGATATACCTAGGCTCAATAACATGCGTATGGTGCGGCGAGAACAGGTGGGCGATGGCTCTCGCGCTCTCGAGATTCGGGAACTTCACACAGCTCTACCAGGGATACAGCGCAATAGGCGACAGCGATGTGCCTACGCTCTACTGGAGCATGGCCAACTACAACATTCCGGACAGCTTGTCGGTAACGGGCACGGGGATCACAATAGGCTCTGGCTACAGCAGCAACTACATAAACTTCCTTCCTATAGAATGGCAGGGCAACATAATGGGAGGATTCTACATTCAGTCTCTCCCGGTGACGCAACAGGAGGTCAACCTGACGGGGAACAGCTCCTACATAGGCGCTTTCAATTATATCGTGCAGCTTCAGAATGCCAACAGCACGTCCTTCAAGGGCACTCCTTACACGATATGGGGGGGCAGCCTTGTGGGCGGCGCCGACGCGGTGGACTTCGGCAACTCAACGCCATCGGGAACAGGTCTCCCGCTCACGTACGAGACGCATGCGCAGATACTTGGCCAGCTCAGGAATCCTTCAGACCAGTTCGCATGGACGGAGTATGCGGCTGCTGACCTTTACGTAGCGCATGTCTGCAAGGCCATCAGCAACAAGGCCCCGGTATGCGCGCTGTCAGCGATACAGAAGATCGAGGCCTCTGCCTAGTGTATGCATGGAAAAGAACAGGGCAAGGATAGGAAGGCTCTCCGTCATAGGCTCGCTGCTTCTCTCCCCTGTCTATCTTGCGATAACAGTGGCGGGATCCCTATTCTATTTCCTTATTTTCGATTACCTGATAACGGCGAGCAACTACGGCATCTTTCTCGTCACAGTGCCTATTTACCTTATCTACATAATGGTGGCGAGCGCGGGTCTTCTCCTCGCTCTCGGCATATTCTCCATAAGCAAGGCGCTCCTTGGCACAGCGTCAGGGGTTGGCGAGGGAACCATGAGCGCGCTCCTGCCCACCATAGGGGGATTGGTTGCCACGTGCGCGTGCAGCTACTCGCTGCTCGCCGCGCTGCTCGCTTTCTTCGGCATAAACGCGCTGGAGGTATCCGGGATAGTTTCAGGGATAGCGTTGTATCAGCTCTGGCTGCTCGCGGCCGTAGTCCTGATAAACCTCGCGTTGATATACTACTACTCAGGAAAGGTCGCCGATGCGGAATGCAGATTGGATCCTGTAAGGCGTCGCGCACTGACGAAGTAGATATGCCATGGAGAGTTTTGCATTTGGGAAAGAGCTGAAACTTCCAAAAAATCTCAGGGGATTCCTTGCGAAGGTGCATGGAAAGGTCATCCAGACCAAGGACCTTCCAAGTTTGGTCAGAAAAGCAACGAGAGTGTATGCTGTAGGCGATGCGGTGGTTGAGTCGCTGCTTGAGATCGGTTACGTTCCTGCCGTTGCCGTCTTCGACTACAAGATCGGGAGAATGCCTGTAGCGAGCAAGATCATATCTGAGAAGTACGGCGCCCCGTTGGCGGCGGAGAACAGGAGAGGGACAATAAGCAAGGACCTGTGGCGCGCACTGAACAGGGCAAACCGGTCTAAACGCAATGTAGGAGTGCGCGTCTATGGCGAGGAGGACCTTGCGGCAGTTGTATGCGCATACATCGCTCCTAAAGGATCGATGCTGCTATATGGAATCCCAGGCAGGGGCATTGATAGTGTTATGGTCACACAGCATCTGAAGGCCGTTGCCATGCACATTCTGTTGGAGATGAAGGATTACTCAGCAAGCTCGTCCAAAAAGCGGAATAGCTTTTCTTTGCATGTACGAAAGAGCTGGTCAGGTATGCCACCATATGCTCCCTCTAAGCTCTTACGGTAATCAATTGAATTAATCTGATCTTTTATCATTTTTATCCTGTTCTTGATCAATACGGTATCGCACTTGTTTTTTATTATCGACTTTGCTTTCTCTGAGTCCAACGCGGATCCGCTGAGCATAAAGACATCCCTTATGTCCTGTTTCCGCGCGGTTGTGAATTTCATGGTGAACAGCAATTCTGGGTCTGCCACTGGTACTTCAATGCGGATGTTGTTGGCTTTACCCACCAATACCCTTCTCGAGGAATATTTCTCAAATAGCTCCTTTTCGAAAAGCGTTTGCGTAAGCCTATCGAATACCGTGCCTATAAGCAAATCGAACGATACCTTTTCATTTTCATTCACGTATCGCATGTATTCTGCCCGCGTTGCCCCTTTTTCCGCAAGTTTATAATTCTCTTCTGTAAGTGCAGATATGATTTCTTTCAGATCGCCAAGCACTACGAGATCACAATCCACTGAGAACCTTGGAGGAACATACACATTTACAGCATAGCCCCCTATCAGCACGAAATTAGACTTGGACAGTTTTCCCAGAGTTTTTAGCGCCACGAACTCCCTTCCTCCAAGATTCATGCAATCGCCTCCAGCGCGTGCTCAAAGATACGCTTGTCTATAGCTGTCTTTGTCTTAATCTTGTACTTTTGGACCATGTACGCCAAGTGATATTCAAAGCTTCCTATGTGCTCCTCGCAGTAGTTCACGGTCTTGCCCAACGGCTCCACAGGCAAACCATCATGTATTTCGAATTTCAACTCGCGGCATGGCTCCAAAACCACAAATTCCCCAAAAGAGGGCCGTGCTGCGCCAATAAAGACCTTGACCCTGTGTTCTCTCAAGTACCTGACCCATTTATCCGTTTTTGATTCCATTACCTTGATGTAATATGCAGAATGCTCCCATCCTCTCTGGACATACGTGTAATCAGTCCATATCTCTGCTGCGTTGGCTTCTGCATACGAGTATTCCATTTGCGCGTTGCGCAATAATTCAGGCACCTTCAACTCTACCATGCCTTTGAATATCTGGGCGCCATCAATGCACTGGTATTTCCCTTCATCGACCCTCTTTATCCAACCTGCCTTTTCCAAGACATGCAATATCTTCTTTGCCATATTCCTGGAAACAAACCAATCAAAATAATCGTAGCCGAAGCTATCCGAGTCGAACCTTGCGCGCAATATCGCATATGCGCGTTGCGCATATGGAGGGACAGGGTCTGTCATAGTTACCTATTAGGTAACTATCATATTTAAACCTTTGGGTTACCTATCAGGTAACCTCTTGACGGTCACTTCTTCCAGCGCATGAGCATTCTTTCTATCTGCAGGAGAAGGTCGAGTATCAGTCCTCCAAGTATGGAGAGGAATCCCAATACTACAAGCATGAACGCTATCAGTGCCCTTCCTACCTCCGCAAGAGTGCCTGTGGCGAGATAGTTGCCTATGACGAACAGGCCGAGCATCCCCCCTGCAACTATCATTATGACCCCTATGCTGCCGAATAATAGCAACGGGTTGTAGTCCCTTGCGAACCTTATCGTATGCCTGGCTATGTTGAGGCCGTATATCGGCTTTGCCTTTGTTATCTTGGACACGGATCCCACCCTTGGACGGTAGCTTATAGGTATGTCAATCATTTTAAATCCGCGTCTGGCCAGCTCTATCTCGAAGAAGAGCGTCCCGGCTCGATATGCCTCCTCGTCCTGTATCGCATCGAAAGCCTTGCGGGTCATGGCAAAGGAACCGCTGAGGCCGTCATGTATGTCCTTCTTGTATAGGAAGCGGAAAAGACCCGTGAGAAACTTGTTGCCGAATGCAACGGAGGAGGTCATTGCCCCTTTGTGCAGCTTGCCGAACCTGTTGCCCGAAGCGAAGTCCGACTTTCCCTGCCTGACTATCTCGACAACCTTCTTGAAATCCTCTACCGAGTAAGTGCCATCAGGGTCTATGGTTGAGAGGATGCCCGCACGGGCTGCCCTGAACCCCTCCATCAGTGCGACTTCGTACCCGTTTGACTGCTGGACTATGACTTTGACTCCAGTCCTTTTGAGCTCGTTGCAGTGCTTCTTGTCGCTCTTGTCTATGACTATTATCTCGGCATTCTTGCCAAAGGTTCGCTGAAGCGATCTTATGGTGCGCGGCGCTGTTGGCTCGTCCTTTGTAGGCACTATTATGCTTAAGTATGGCATCGGATACACAGTTTTGTTGGCATTAAGGATTATAAACGCTATGCCTGGCTGATGCCGTTATGTGCGTATGGAAGGGCTATCGGCGTTGTCTCGTTTATGTAGTAGCGTGTAAGGTAAGAGAGGCTCGAAGGGAGGAACCCATATGAGTAGTGCGGGTCCTGGGCAATTGAGTTAGGCACGTAAAGTGTCACATTATATGATACATTCCCATAATATGATGACCCATAATGTATATGCAATTTTGTATAAGTGCCTGACACTACCATGTAGTATGTGCACGTATTGTTGTAGTTATGTAGCACCGTTTGTGAGGAGGTCACATTGATATCAGTATAATAGCTTAAATTTGACAATTCTCCTATATAGTAGCCGTTTTCTTGATTGCTCGACCACCCGTATACAAGGTTTGGCACGTTAGGCCAGTGGTGCAGCGCGAATATGCTTACTTTTGCGCTCGCCGAAGCGTTGATCTCGGCAATTGGACCGCATATGGTGTACGTTATATAATATGGAGCCAACGTATAGTTTATCTGTTTGGTGTAGTTGCGGATGCCCATTCCGGAGTATAATACGGTGAGATTCTTGTATTTCCCGGTATTTTCAATAGCGCCAAGGCTGGCATTTATGCGTTTGTAGGTTATTTTATTGACTGTTGAAGGGGCAATTAATGTAAGTGCTCTGCCGTATGAAGTGTTATAAGGCATGAAATATATCCTGATATTTGTGTAATTGCCAGTTTTGTTGTTCAATTCTAGCACCACTTCGGGAGTGTTTTGGTAGTAATCGTCTGATTGCGAGATGTATGCGGTTATGGGAGTGCCGTTCGTATAATAAAAACGCATATTTGAGAAGACAGGATTAAGGAGTTCCTTGTAATTGCTGAGATTGACTTTCATGTAATAAAGATTGTTATCGGCACTCATATTTGCCTTCTGGAATCCTGAAAGGGACATGGTGGCATACGGCTGTCCTGAAATCGGCGTGGAGATTCCCAAAGGGTATATTGGCGCTATAAGCAAAACTACGCCGATTATAGCCCAGAGGTAGATAGCCGGGTTGACCGCCGCTTCATATGTCCGTTTGGCATTGCCTGCAGCAATCCCCCGCCTCTTCCAATTGCCTTCATATACTATTTTGATTACTATAGCCAGTATGGCGCTTGTGAATAGGTAGTAGCCCAGAATAGCCACATTTGCATCAAGTGCCGGAGCTTTACCGAATTTGAGTACGTCAAGAAGAAGAGGCATCGCTATCGCAAACATTGCGGCAATGGCATATTTCTTTTCTATGAGATTGCGCATCAAGCCCATGACGGAGGCGCAGACGCCAAAAACCAACAATGCCAAGTAATAATCGATTAGAGAGCCAAACCACTGAAAGTATAGCAGATTGCTCGATATTATGATTGTTATTGCGGCAAAGGCCGAATAGTACGCGTATTTGTCTTTTATCGCAAGAACAAGGGAGAATGCGAGGAAGCCCAAAAAGGAGTAGAGTATCAGTTGGGCGTTGTTCAGAGCTACCATATATGCAAAGAAGATCAGGAACATGACGCCGTAAATTAGGACAGTCGCCTTGGCAGCCAAGGCTGCGGCCGTCGTTCTGGTTTTTTTAGTTAATCCAATACGCTTTCCCTGCATTTTTCGTCGCTTTTGCCAGTCGCGCTCCTTCATTTTATCCGCCTTTTGCTCCCTTGTTTCGCATTCCTTAAGCCCAAGATCCCTATATATAGGGTTATGGCAATTGCCGTTGCGCTGACCGCATAAAGGGGCCATACTATGCTCTGCTCGGTATAGTGGAGCGTAACGCTGTAATTGCCTTTTTTGTCCAAGTACCACGCATTTGCAAATCCGTTCACCATGATATGATCGCTCGAAGGCGCAGCCGTGCCGTTAGAGTAGTATGCATGCCATGACGGGTCGTATGTTTCCCTAAATACAAGGTAATATGGCGTTGTTGAGTTGTTTACTTGGACAACTATCCTTGTTGGGGCAGTCTCCGTGAAAGTTACTGAAGGCTGGGAGAAGTTACTTACCGGATTGATAGCAGCTAGAGTTGTAGCGTTTGGAATGCCGTTTGACCCGTTGCCTGCGTATACAACCGTGTTGTGTATGTCGAACGATTCATTTTCTATTGCGTCTAAAACTTCCGAATTAGATGCGCCGTTCATATTCCTGAGGTTTGCGGCAAAGACCAGTGGCGCATAATTCGTGTTCTCGTAAATGCTAGTATTGGAATAGGACTTGAGAAAATGAATGTTTGAAGACTCGTTTAGATTGTAATAGATGTCTGTTAGGTTAAACGGCTGTATGGAACAGCCATCACAGGGGAATGGCACCTTATGCAGGGCATCGCCTTGCACAATAATGTATGATATCCCGAATATTCCGAACACGTTGGAGAGTTTTATTTCGCTCTGATTTACCTCCTTATCAGTTATGTTTTCCATGTAGTAATTGTACTCATTGACTGATCCAGGAAAGAATATCTCAGCGTAATTGGTGAATCCGCCGGTATAAACGGGATGATTGATCAATAATCCTGAATATGCATTTACGCCAAAATACCAGTTTGTGAACTGCCAGCCGTATGCCAGAGGCAGTGTGGCAATAGGAGACGAAGAGTTCTGAGCATTTATGTAATCAGCTACTTGAAATGCATAGTTCGGTATATTTACGAAGGAGGCATTTTCGTAATTGGCATGCGCCGTGATAGGAACATAGTCATTTGTATACAAGTAGCTTGCAAGAATCACAATGAGCAGTGCGAAAACCAGCGCCTGATATGGCGCGTATTTTTTACCTTTAGAAAAGAAGCCATTCATTAAATATGAAGCGCCGACGCCGAAAAGCGCAGATGCAAGAAATGCAAACAGATACATAAGCGCGCCGCTCGGATATCGAAGTGCCAATAGGTATGGAAATATGCCCAGCGCTTTTAGGAAGACTGGGCCGAATGGCGGGTTTATTGTTGTGGCCAAGGCTATAACGAATAAAAATACGATCAGGAGCGACAATACCATCATTCTGGAGATGGCTTTTCCATTCTTGACAAAAAAATATGATAGGAGCCCTATCCCGAGTATGCCCAGTGATGTGAGAGTCACTTCGCCGCCGGAAAGTAAGTTAAAACTCTGAATTATGTTGCTAGCGCTGCTATAAAGGGTGGCTATTGAACCTGTGAAGTATGTTTCGGAGCTATGGACCGCAAAGACATAAAGCGAGGTGAGCAGGTCTATACTGCCAAGAACAGACAATAGGACTATAGCCGATATCAATTTGAGATTGCGAACAAATCTGCCTTTGCCGCAAAATGTGACCGTTACTGCAGCAAGCAATGAAAGGACCATTAAGTTCTGGAGTATATAACCGCTAGTGGTCCCCAACAATAACAGGATTGACAGCACTAATCCTGAAAAAGCCGCTTTTTGGTTCGTTGGACCGGTTTCGTTGCCATAGAATAATCTCTTCCAGAATAGGAATATCCATGGCAGAAATGCTGCGCTTACTGCAATAAAAGGAAGCGCAGGCAGCTGAAACGAAAATATTATAGATGCCGCAATTGAGCCAATATACCTGACGCGTTTAGTGTATATTTCCGTCAGATCATAAATCAGATAAAACATTCCCGTTAGCCCGATCAGTGAAAATAACGAAGTGTACAGGATATACCCAAAATTAGATCCGAATAAGTCCGTAATGACTGCGATTAGGTTGGATAATTCATCCACTATCGATGCGGGTATAGAAGCATATCCGGAGTAATTGTTAGGCTGCCATGTGAAAAGGGATTGATATGCCAATTTGAAATCGATTGCAGAAAGTCCCCTGTCTCCGTGAAGGAAATACTGGAAGTGTGTGTAAAATCCAATATTTAGGAAAAGCGCTATGAAGGCGATTGCTATGAAAAGGTAGTGCAGAGGTATGGCTTCTTGCGCCTTTTTTGCAGTTTGCATATGTAAAAACTTGATTTTTCAGCTTGATACAGCGATTTTACCATAGGCTCTTTATGGTGGCCTTGACTGCCACAGTAACCGCCTCCCTTGAACTATGCTTTGCGACCCAGCCCAGGCTCTTGAGCCTGTCAAGATTCATGAGCACGTATGGCGCATCGCCAGGCCAGCCCTGTCGCCCTCCAGTATATGCATATTCGACATCCTTCAGTCCAAGTTCCTTGACTATTATGTTGGCTATGTCTGTTACTGAGATAACTTCATTTGCGCCAAGGTTGAATACGTTGTACTTTTTCTCACCCTTCTCATACCCTATTAGGACGCCTTCCACACACTCCTCGTTGAGCAGATAGGTCTTGCTCTGTGTACCATCGCCAAGTATCTCCAGCCTCTTTGGATTCTGTTTGAGCTTGCGTATGAAATCCGTTATGACTCCTCCGCCCTTGGCCCTGGCCTTTCCTCCTATTATGTTGGCAAATCTGAATACCCAGCCGCGCATCCCAAGCATGCCGCAGAATGCAGACACTGAGGCTTCGCCTGAAAGTTTGCTGGCACCGTACAATGATATAGGATTTATAGGGCCGTAATCCTCAGAAAGCGGTGTGTGCGGAGCGTCACCGTACACTGCCGACGAAGATGAGAATACGACCTTCTCTATGTCCTTCCTTGTCATGCTGTCAAGGACAGTATTTGTCCCAACTGTATTAAGCTTTAGGTCAACGTCCGTAGGGTCCCCCCTCTTGAACTTTATGTCGGTATTGGCCGCGAGGTGGAATACCGCATCGCAGTCGGTCATTGACGCCTTAAGTTTTTCGGCGTCGAGTATATCCCCGTTTACGAATTTGAACTTCTTATTTTTCATGAAAGGCTCTATGTGATCCGTCTTTCCGCTGCTTAGGTTATCGTAAACTACCACTTCGTTGTTGTATTCAAGCAGTTTAGTGACAAGCTCTGATCCGATAACTCCCGCGCCTCCGGTTACTAAGAATCGTTGCTCTCTTACTGGGTTCATATAATCACCATGTTTTCTTATCAGTTACTTTAAGTTAATAGATTAAAATTACGACGTATGATTTACGCCCCTTGCGATATAAATACCTTACGGTGAGAGCTTCGAGAGCCTTTCTATTACTTCCTTCCTGACCCTGTGGGGGAGCCATTTCTTCATAATAGCCTCGCTAGTTATCTTGTAACCTATTTCATATCCATGATTCTTGTTTGATGTTGCAAGCCGCGTCATGAAATCTGCAGCGCGGGACCTAAAACGCAGCAGGCCTAGGTCAATGTCATAGAAAAGGGAGACATAATAGGCGAAGATGACATCGCTCATCAGAAGCTCGACTGTCATTGACCTGCTGTACGACTCGCCTAGGGGATGGAATACCTTTCCTTTGTCGAATCGAACTGAATCGAACCCCCTGTCTATCACTTCCAGGGCAGCGGCCTGCTCGTTCCTGCTTATTATCTTGGCGTATCCAGGAAACTTGAATCCATGCAAAGCATCGTACTTCCAGCTCATGTTGACTCCGTGCTGCTTGAACGTCTTTATCATGTTGTATTTCTTCCCTGTATCTACTAGCATGCCTGACCTGCCTATGTACATGCCATAGCCCTTGAACCTGGTGTCTATGGGCTTGTCTATCAGCCTGAAGTCGTTCATGCGCCACTTCTGGCCGTTGATGAGTTTTTGCGTTGTGGAGACCTTTGTGCCATCTCTAAATGAATCCTGATCCACTATCCCAGATGCTATGCCTACATTGGGGTATTTTTTATGAAATGCGACATGGTCGCTAATCCATGTACTCGTTGCATAGGCATCATCATCGGTATGTATGACTATGTCCCCGTCAGCCTTGTTGTAAGAAACATTCATAGCTTCCTCGAAGAACCCCGGAGGTTGCTTTACAAAATCGATGTCGAGTTTATATTCCTTAATTCTGTCAAGAACAGGTTTATCCCCTTCCCACGGCTTGTATATGACAAGTAAATTGAAGTCCTTATGTTTCTGTGTTTCGAGACTTTTCAGCAACTTGAATACAATATCTTTTGTCTTGTAAGTTGGTAGGACTACCGTGACATGCATCAATTACACCGTTTGATATGTTAGTGTGGATAGTACACCTTCACACATTTAAATATCTGCTAATCGAAGGTAAATTGATGAAGATTGCTCTGATAACACCTGTTGACATAAAGTATAGCTATAGGGGCACGGAAGTGAACATATACGAATATGCCAAGTTTATGTTGGACAATGGAATTGATGCAAAGGTACTTGTGCCGACATACCAGTCCAATGAATTTACAGAGCGAAAAGACTATAGGGAGGTTTACTCGCTTTACAAGAAGGTTCCTACGAGACGGATAACCGGTAGAAAATGGACGCTTCCATTAGGTTATGTTCTGTACATCTACTCAGGATTACCAAGGGATTCAACAGTCTATCTTCCGTACAGCATATACGACCACATAGTCAATATAATCAGAAAACCGAAAGGCCAGAAGTACGTTATTGCAGCCCACAGCATGCACCTCAAGAATGGCCATATAATTCAAAACCACAGAATCATGGAAGGCATGCTGAACGGTTTCATGAGGATCGTTTTCTCAATGAAGGAGATGCGTGAGAATGTCTACCACCATGTGATAACCAGAGAGCAGGCGAAGTACCTCATGACTCTCGGAATAAGCAAGGATAACGTCATGTATGTGCCTGCATTTGTCAATACGGGTCCGCTCAAGCTGAAGCAAAACTGCTCGGAAACCCTGCGAGTCCTCCACATAGGGGGGGTGAACAAGAATGCAGAAGTTGTCCTGTCGATAATTGAGGAGTTGAGGAGCAGCGGCATGGGGAAGGACTTTGAGTTCTATTTTATAGGCGAGAAGGAGCCGGACGGACTGATTGCCATAGCAGAGGCGAGCCAGAACGTGCACTGCCTTGGTCCAGTAAAGGAGGCCGACAAGCCAGGAATAATCTCATCTATGGACGTAGTCATTGTTCCTGCGGTAGAGACCTTCTCGCGCGCGATGCTTGAAGGGCTGGCTAGTGGGCTCTACGTTGTTGCGAGCAACATGAACCCCGCGGCGTGGGAGATACAAAAGATGGGTGCGCACATAAGCATACCGAAAAACGGGAGTGCTAGGGAATACGTAAAGGAACTTGAGGCGCTTCTAAAGCTAAAGCGTTCAAGGGCGAGATTCAATGCAGGGAGGAAAAGGAACCGCGAGATAGCGATTAAAAGATTCGACAAGAAGGTCGTGCTGGGCGAAATACTTGAGATGTTTGAAAAGGTTTCAGCCAAAGACACTCAATGAAGCGCTTTTGCAGACGGTGCTACAAAGCAATATAAAACCTCTCGACACGAAGGATAGAATATCATGGCCAGGACAGCAGAAGGTATCCACACACAGCGCATTTCCTCAGAAGCAAAGCGCACGAGACTGGGAATGGTGATAGCCCGTACTATGCTTGATATACACATAAACAAGGATCCGCTCTGGATGCCGATAATCCTAAATAAAATGGGTATCTATACAGTAGTGCTTGCGTACAAGAACGGGCTTACCAGGGGGATAAACACGAAGATAATAGAGATAAAGGAGTTTAACGAGGACAATGAGTTCAATCTGTTAAAGCAGCTGAAGTATGTCGTGAAATTGAACAAGAGGATACGTGAGGAGAGGCTCAACACGCTCCTGTTCTATAATGACGGATTTGTGGCGCTGCTTATTAGGATACTCAATCCGAAAATCAGGATAATCTTCAGGCTGGGCATAGAGCAGCAGAGCTTCGATGAGCTTCCCTATCCAAAGGCGCTGATATGGCTCTCGCTCCTTATTAAGTCGATGTCTTCGGATATGCTCACAGTATATACGCAGAACAACTATGACATTACAGTGGCGCTGGCCCCGTTCACGAAAAAGAAGCTCAGGTTCATCGAACACGGAATCCCTGAGGAGTTCTTCGAGAATTATAAGGCAAAAAGGGAGAATGTAGTGCTGAGCGTTGCGCGAATAAACCCCACCAAGTGCCAGGATGTCCTGGTAAAGGCATTCGCAAAGGTATACAGTAAACACAAGGACTGGCAGCTCAGGCTTGCTGGACAAATAGAAGACCAGGACTACTACAAAAAAATCATGGAGCTCGCTGACAGTCTAGGAGTGCGAAAGGCGTTGTACATCTCGACCGAGAGTACCAAGGAGGACATAATGAATGAATATATGAAAGCATCCATATTCTGCCTCTGCTCCACAAGGGAATCCCCTGGAGTTGTGCGCGGCGAGGCGATGGCCATGGGTGTGCCGGTGGTGACGACAAAGACAGGGGGCAGTGAACTTGTTGATGGGATAGGTGTCGTTGTGCCCATTAAGGATGTTGATGCGCTTGCCAAGAGCTTGGATTACTTCATGTCAAATCCGGAGAAACGCGATGAGGTGGGTATTGAAGGGCGCAAACGTGTAGGCGAACTGAGAGCCACTAAGGCGGCGCTAAGGACTATCAATTCCTTGAATAATATGACATCCAGATAGAAGCGGCTGGTTACTGCTACTTCTTGTAAACAAAGTTTATCTCGGCGTCCTTGAGGAGAGGATGTACCTCGTCCTTCTCCGAAACGAGAGGCTTGATATCAATAGGCCACTTTATGCCTATTGCAGGATCATTCCACTTGATGCCGCACTCATGAGCCTTTGAATACTCATTGGTTGTCTTATATGCCAGCCTGCTATCCTCCTCCAGCGACATCATGCCCGCTGCAAATCCTTCTGGAATCCATATCATCGCCCTATTCTCCTGAGTCATTATCACTGATACCCACTTTCCGAAGTATGGCGATCCTCTTCTTATGTCAACTGCAACCTCGAATATCTTGCCGGATATTGCGCGCATAAGCTTGCCCTGTGAGAATGGGTCAGCCTGATAGTGCAGGCCTCTAGCCACTCCTTTCTTTGAGAGGGAGTAGTTGTCCTGTCTGAAGTCTTCAGGAATCCCGAACTTGGAGAACTCGGTGCGCTTGTATGTCTCGACAAAATGGCCGCGCAGATCCTCGAATATCGCAGGCGTTATTATGATAACATCCGGTATCTCGGTTCTCTCAAAGGTAAATGGCATTGTTACACCTATATCAGTTTGCCGTCGATTTCTGCATCAGTGATGAGCTTCTGCATCTCCGCGAGCTTCTTGTACCATTGGATGGTCACTGTCTTCTCATCGTTCTTGAGCCTGCCGCTTTCCAATGCCTTGTATATCTCCCTTGCACCCTCTTTAGGAGTGTGCTTTGTCCTGTATCCTAGAATCCTCTCTATTTTCTTGAAGCCGACAGCGTAGCTCCTGTAGTCAGGATCGCCGTACCATTCGTACTTGAATGGTATGCCGACTCCCTGCGACACAGTCTTCGCAAGGTCAAACAGCCTGAAATTCTGTTCCTTGGATCCCACGTTGAAGACTTCTCCGTTCACGAGCTCCTTCTCGGCCTTGAGCACCGTTATGAAGCCGTTCGAGGTGTCCTTTATGTGGATTATAGGCCTCTGCTGCTTCCCGTCCCTCATTACAGGTATCTTGTTCCCCTTGAACAGGCTAAGCGTCATGTTGTTGCAGGCGATGTCAAATCTCATTCTGTTGGATACGCCATACACTGAAGATTGGCGTAGCGCGGTTACTGTGAAATTCTTATCTGCGAGAGGCAGAGATGCCTTCTCTGCAAGTGCGTTTGCCTTTGCGTAAGTAGTAAGAGGGTGTATCTTTGATTTCTCATCCACAACCTCCTTCTGGAATCCGTAGACGCTGCATGATGATGCGAGTATGTACTGCCCCACCTTGTTCTTCTTGGCCATCCTTGCCATCCTTGCCCTACCCATGTAGTTTATTTCCAGTGTCTTCTTCGGGTTGAGCTCGCCTATAGGATCATTTGAGAGTGCAGCCATGTCTATGACCGCGTCTATTCCCTTCATGACCGATGAATCTACCCACCTTATGTCTCCCTTCACAAGCTTAATCTTCCCTTTCAGGTAGTCAAGGGTCTCCTTCCCGAAGAAGAAGCGGTCCAGGACCGTTACGCTGAATCCCTGGTCAACAAGCATGCCGCACATCACAGAACCTATGTATCCCGCGCCTCCAGTCACTAATACTCGCATAAAAACACCATAGCCATGGAAGACCATTTAACCTTCAGATGTTATAATGTTAATAACATTAACTATATAAAGCTTGCTTGGCAATATGAATAGGTACTATTTATGAGGAATTCCAGAAAAGGAGTGATACTTGCAGGAGGGAGCGGCACGAGGCTAAGGCCCCTCACCTTGATAATGAACAAGCACCTCCTCCCCATCTATGACAGGCCAATGATAATGTATCCATTGGAGACATTGAAGGGAGCTGGCATAAGCAACATATGCGTGGTAACAGGAGAGTCGGATCTGTCCAGCTTTAAGAAATATATGGGCGATGG
Organism: Microcaldota archaeon; assembly: GCA_964419095.1. GTDB lineage: Archaea > Micrarchaeota > Micrarchaeia > Micrarchaeales > CABMGC01 > JAKAVK01. The sequence goes on along the minus strand of CAYQOG010000016.1, from coordinate 2,106 downwards.
AAAGCAGTTCGGAGTCTCAATCACGTATAAGACGCAGACCGGTCCTCTCGGACTTGCCGATGCAGTGCTTAAAGCTGAGGATTTCTTTGCAGGAAGCAAGGTGGTCGCAATTCTGGGTGACGATATCTTTACGAAGACGGACATACCTGACCATGTCTTCGAGGACGAGTATGCATATGTATTCCTCAACAAGGCAAAGGAGCCGACCAAGGTTGCGATACCAGTATTGGATTCGAACGGCAGAATAGTGAAGATAGAGGAGAAGCCCAAGGTGCCCAAATCAGATTTCATGATCCCTGGTCTCTACGTATACCCACCTGGCGTATTCGATGTCATAAGGAAGCTGAAGCCCAGCCAGAGAGGCGAGCTTGAGATAACCGATGTCAACAACTGGTATGTTGACAGAAAACTGCTTAAGGCGATAAAGATAGACAGCTTCGTCATGGATGCTGGCACGCCTGAGGCACTGCTGCGCGCGGGTATCATCCGCGCAAAGGAACTTGGTGTAAGGATATAGGTGAATTGAGTGGATAAACTATTGATAATAGGAAGCAGCGGACTTGTTGGAGGAAGGATGGCGGAGCTGTTGAAGGATAAATACGAGATTTATGGCACGTACAATACGCATGAGATAAAGGGCCCCAGGATATTCAGGCTCGATTCCACGGACCGCGCCTCTACTTTCAAGCTTCTCGAGAAAATTAAGCCAGACTGCGTCATCGACACGCATTCGCTCAACAACCTCGATCAATGCGAAACCAACCACGAAGAGGCGTGGCGCGTGAACGTGGATGGGGCAAAGAACGTGGCCGAGGCATGCAAGAGCTTTGGCTGCAATTATGTTTTCCTCTCTACCGATTACGTATTCGATGGAAGGAAGCTGAGGTACAACGAGAAGGACAAGCCGCATCCACTGAGCTATCTTGCGCGCACCAAGGTAATGGTGGAGCAGATGCTTTGGACCCTTGACGTAAACTACATAGTTGCAAGGACATCGGTCATATATGGAAGGGGCGGGCTCAACAAGGTAAGCTTCGCGCTCTGGCTTATCGACAAACTGAAGAAAGACGAAACCGTGAAGATAGTCAGCGACCAGCTCAACAATCCTACCTTTGCAGACAACCTCGCTGAGCAGATAATAAGGCTCTATGAAAAGGGAGACACGGGCATATTCCACATAACGGGAAAAGATTGCCTGAGCAGGCTTGATTTCTCCAAGGAGATTGCGAGAACGTTCGGCTTGAACGAGAAGCTGATAACCCCGATAACAACGCCAGAGCTCAACCAGATTGCGGTAAGGCCTGGCAGGGTGAACATGTCAACAGAGAAGGTGGAGCGTGCCACTGGCATAAAGACGCTCACCGTGAAGGAGGGGCTGGCTAGGCTCAAGGAGCAGCTGGTGACTGGATGAGCAGGAAGGATAAGGCAGCACCACGTAGGGGTGCTGTAAGGAGGATATACCACAAGAGGTCGCTCACGGTAGAAGAGAGAACGGTAGAGCTGCCTAACGGCAATGTCCTCGAAGACCTGCCTGTTGTAACTCACGAAAACGGAGTAATTGTGGTGCCGATGCTCACGGTAGACGGCGAATGGTACATAATGCTGATCAGGCAGTGGCGTAACGCGATGGGCATCAGTACGATAGAGGTGCCAGGCGGCGGACCGGAAAAGGGGGAAAGTATAGGACAGGCGGCGATAAGGGAGGTTGAAGAGGAGGCGGGCCTCAAGGTCAAGAAGCTCATTTCGTTGGGAGAGGTCTTTCCTGCGCCTGGCTGGGAAATAGAAACCCAATTCCACTTCTTAGCGGAATGCGACGGTGCGGTCAACGGACAGAAACTGGACTTCTCGGAGCACATAGAGAGGAATCTGGAGCCGATATCCAGGGTCAGGGAGATGCTCAAGAACAGGGAGATTCAGGATCTTAAGACAAGATCCATACTCTACGACGCGCTTGAATACCTGAGCAAGAAGTAGTAGAGCATCTGTTTGTAGAATATAGCGCTGGTTCTGTAGAAATGCTAAGAACCTATTAGAGTTGTAGAGCCTATGTGTGTACCCTTCCACGGCCTAAAGGCCGTGGCTTTCCCAAAGGGAACAAACTGTTGA
>CAYQOG010000015.1:22138-23758 GCA_964419095.1 Microcaldota archaeon | reverse complement strand
ATGTCTCAGACAAGCCCGTGCGAACTCCGAATAACACCGTTTTGGCTGTGCTTTCAAAACCCTGTGGCTATCGGGAAACTTGATGCGATGCCTTCGCAGTGTATTTAAACGTAATTACTCCATATGTTTTAGATGCATATGGTAGGACAAACTCTAAATTACGAAGGCTACTATTCTATGGCTCTAGAAGTCATAAAGCGTGATAGAACATCCATAAAGGAAGAACTAGCAGAAATTAATAGCGCATTATCTAGAATAGATAACGAACTTTCTAGATATAGAAGTTCAAAGAATTATGCAGAAGAGCAACGCCGGGACAATAAATTACAGAAAGATAAGGCCCAAAATATAACTAATGAGGAACATTGCAATAAAATCCTTCAGAAGATAGATTTGGTAAAGCAAGTATTGACTTCTAATAAAAAGACGATAATATCAAAGCGCATAAAGTCTGAAGAGGAATTATTACGTACTGAGGTTAAAGAGAGAAAGAAAAACTTGAAAGCATATATACATCAATTGAATCAAGACATAGCAAACGCAAAAGAAAGTCATAAGTTCACATCGCAGTCGATAGAGAAGACTGATACTAAGTCGATATTTGGCAAAATAAAAGGGACTTATTTCAACGTCAGGCTTTCAATGCATGAGAAGAGATTAATCAACTTGAAAGAACAACTTAAAGAAAATACAGCGACACTGAAAATTTTGAGTGGAATAAAAACGGTAAGAACATCCCAGATATATACCGAATTAAAAAATGATATAGGGCTGGACAGTAAAGGGGCATATTATTCATTATTTAATGCAGAAACGTTCTATAGTTATGACATTATTGATGCATTAGAAAAGAAGTATTCGGAACTTTCCGAAGAACTAAAGAAAGACCACTATATTACTGCGAATGATATATATGAGACGGAAACCATTAAGAGGACTTTTCATATATCAACCACATACGACCCTAACTATGAGGAGGCATAGGCTAAGGTGAAAGACTCTAGTACATCTTTGAAATAGCATTCTGTCTGCAAAGTAGTATTATGTGGTTAAAGTAGGACTTAAACGACACAGCCATCCTTTTATTGCTATTTGCGCTATTCCATACGGATCGGTTAGGGATAGAATGTCATTGTCAGGCGTAATGGAGAGGCTTGTGGCGGGCAGATGGCTGGCAGGTGCAAATGTGAGCGATGCCATAGCGATGGCCAAGCGCTTCAACAAGTACGGCATAACCGCCTCGATAAACTATCTCGGCGAGGATCTCAGGGACAGGGCAGAGATCGAGTCCACAGTAAAGGTCTACCTCAGACTCATAAGCGAGATAAAAAGGAACAAGATCGGAGCATCAATTGCGGTAAAGCCCACGCAGCTTGGCATGGCTCTCGACGCAAAGATGGCTGCAAGGAATTACGCAAGGATAGTCAACGCAGCAAGGAGAAACGGCATCTTCACATGGCTCGACATGGAGGAGCACAGGTACGTCGACGCTACAATACGCCTTTACAAGAGCCAGGTTGGAAAGGGGATGGCAGGCATCTGCGTGCAGTCATACCTGAGGAGGAGCATGGAAGACGCAGAGAGGATAGTAGGCATGGGAGGCGCAATAAGACTCGTCAA